>JACQTL010000370.1 GCA_016210805.1 Actinomycetota bacterium
CACCGTCGTCACGAACTTCGTAGCCCATCCCCTCGATCCCCTTCAGGCTTACGTCGCGGGAGAACCAATCCGTCCGAAAGGCAGCCTGTTCTTCTTCGGACAGGAAGCTGCAGCTCTCGAAGAATAGTTGCTCGTCATCTACGCGTAGCCGGGCAGCCGCATCCGTGATCAGACTCAGCCTCAAGAGCGTCTCCCTCCAATCCAGTTCCCTTGGAACGGAGATCGCGATGCAGGCACTCCGGAGGGGTGAGCGATCCGTCTGCTGCACCGCCCACGCCGCCAGCCGTTCGGACGCGGCAAGGAGTAGCCATTGGAATCCGTCATCCATCCGGGGCTGCAAGTCACGCCTCAGGGCAGGAGCGGCTCGAGCGTACCGCTGAGTGAACGCGTGAACCAGCTCATCGAACCGGGAGGGGATGGGCGCTGATCTGAGATGGGGCCCTCCAGCCCGTTCGATCTCCTCGGCGAGGTCCAGCATCGCCGATATGGGGCTCTCTGCTCCCATCGCCCTGGATCAGATCGTCGGTGACCGGGACGGACCCGCTCGGTGGCCGGGCCGGGACGTCGCTATCCGGAAGGCGAAGTCCGAGGCCGCCACGGCCC
The DNA here is from genome assembly GCA_016210805.1 of Actinomycetota bacterium. GTDB lineage: Bacteria > Actinomycetota > UBA4738 > UBA4738 > JACQTL01. The sequence goes on from JACQTL010000370.1 coordinate 604, forward strand.
CGAGCGCCACCTCGGCAACCCATACGAAGGCGGATCCCGCCCCGCCACCGCGCACTACCAGAAAGGCCACGCGGCGAGTGTAGACCCCCTGGATGCTGGCTTCGGTACGAAGGCTCAGGACCCCTTCGCCAGCGCGCGGGCAGCCTCGGCGACGTGCTTGGCGCTGATGCCGTAGGCGTCGTAGAGCTCTTCGGACTTGCCGGACTGGCCGTAGTCGGTGGCTCCCAGCACCGTGAGGGGCGCGCCCGACCCGTTCGCGGCTAGGACCTCGGCCACGGCGGAGCCCAGGCCGCCGAACACGTTGTGGTCCTCCACGGTGACCAGCCGGCCGCACTCCCGCGCCGCGGCCAGGATGGTCTCGTGGTCGATCGGCTTCAGCGTGTGGACGTTGATCACCCGGGCCTCCACGCCCTCCCCGGCCAGCTCGTCGGCGGCCTTCAGGGCCTCCTGCACGGTCGCCCCCGTGCCCAGAAGGGCCACGTCGGACCCCTCCCTCAGCACCACGGCCTTGCCCAGCTCGAACCGGTAGTCGGGCGGGTTCACGTCGTCCAGCTTCTGGCGGGTCAGGCGGAGATACACCGGGCCCTCGTGCTCGACCAGGTACTCGACGCACCGCTCGGTCTCCACGGCGTCGCCCGGCTGGATCACGGTCATGTTGGGGAGGGCCCGCATCGCGGCCACGTCCTCCAGGGCCATCTGCGAGGCGCCGTCATCCCCGATCCCCACGCCGGCGTGGGTCCCGGCCAGCCGGACGTTGGCCGCCTGATAACCGACCGACATGCGGATCGTCTCCAGCCTCCCCGACAGGAAGCAGGCGAACGACGACGCCCACGCGATCTTCCCGGCCAGGGCCAGCCCCGAGGCCACGCCGATCATGTTCGACTCGGCGATCCCGCACTCGACGAAGCGGTCCGGGTAGCGCTCCCTGAACAGGTAGGTGAAGTTCGACTTCATCAGATCGCCGTCCAGCACCACTATCCGGGGGTCCCCCCCCACCCGGACCAGGGCCTCGCCGAACGCCTCCCGCGTCGCCTTGGCCATCTCAGGCCCCCCCTCCGGTCGCGGTCCCCTCGAGCTCGGCGATGGCCCTGGCGGCCTGCTCCGCGTCCGGCGCCTTGCCGTGCCACTCGGGGTCGAGCTCCATCCAGGAGACGCCCTTGCCCTTCACGGTGTGCGATAGGACGAGGGCCGGCCGGTCGGTGACCGTCTCGACCTCGTCGAGGGCGTCGAGGATTTGCTCCATGTCGTGCCCGTCGATCTCCCGGACGTGCCACCCGAAGGCCCGCCACTTGGCCACCACGGGCTCGATGTCCAGGATCCGCTCGACCAGGTCGCTCTGCTGGACCAGGTTCTGGTCGAGGATGCCGACCAGGTTCGACAGGCCGCGCTTCCCGGCCAGCATGGCCGCCTCCCAGAGCTGGCCGGCCTGGCTCTCCCCGTCGCCCATCATGCAGTACACGCGCCAGTCCGCCCCGTCGAGCCGCCCGGCGATGGCCATCCCCACGGCGATGGACAGCCCCTGGCCCAGGGAGCCGGTGGAGGCCTCGATCCCGGGCAGCCGGACCCGGTCCGGGTGGCCCTGGAGCGGCGATCCGAGCTCGCGGAGCGTCATGAGCTGCTCCTCGGGGAAGAACCCCAGCCGGGCAAGCGCCGCGTAGACGATGGGGATGCAGTGACCCTTGGACAGCACGAACCGGTCCCGGTCGGCCCACATCGGGTCGTCCGGGCGGATCCTGAGCTTGTGGAAGTAGAGGGCGGCGATCATGTCGGCGGCCGACAGGGTCCCGCCCGGGTGCCCGGAGCCCGCCTTCTCGAGCATCCTGATGTCGGTGATCCGGAGGCGCCGGGCCTCCTCCCGGAGCCGTTCGACCAGCGCCCGGCGGTCCTCGACCTCACTCACCTGTTGGGCCGCTTCCATGCCATCTCCCCTCGCGCGAATCGCCGTCCCCGGGGCGCGTCCCGGGTCCCCATATACTTGGGACCCTTCCCGGCCGCCGGGGCGAATCATTCCATGGGTCGCGGACCGTCACCGAGCCCGACCCCCGCAAGGTACAGCGTCGAGCGAGCGTGATGCGCACCGCGAGCAAGCCATCCGTCCCCCACGACGCCCCCGCCGGGAAGCGGCCGGACGGGGAGGGTCGTCGGCCCCGCCTGGCCCGGCTGGCCCCCGCCGCCGGGCCCCTCCTCATCGCGGCTGCCGTGCTCGCCGCGCTCCGCGGGTTCGCCTTCACCGACCTGCTGACCAACCAGCACCCCGACATCATGGCCCAGTGGCTCCCCCGGTACTGCTTCCTGGGCAGGAGCCTGGCCGGCGGAGACATCCCCCTGTGGAACCCGTATCAGATGACGGGTATGCCCTACGCCTCGGACCCGCAGTCCGGGTGGCTCTACCTGCCGGCCATGGCCCTGTTCGCCGCGATCCCGTGCTCCCGGGCCCTGGGCCTGTTCATAGCCCTCCAGCCCCTCATGGCCGGGCTCGGGCTGTGGTGGTTCCTCCGCCGGGAGGGCCTCTCCCGGACGGCGGCCACGGCGGGCGGGCTCTCCCTGGCCCTCCTCATGGCGGGGTCCACGGTGGGCATCTCCCTCCCGTTCGCGGGCATGCTGGCCTGGACGCCGATCCTGCTCGTGGCGGCCTCGGGGTTCCTGGGAACCGACCGCCTGGTGGCCCGGTACGGCTGGCTGGCCCTCGGGGCCCTGGCCTGGGGCCAGGTGGCCTCGGCCCACCTCAGCCACGGCGTGGTCATGGCCTCCCTGCTGCTGGTCGTGTACGTGGGAGCCCGGGTGGCCCGCGCAGTCCGCCACGAGGGCCGGGCCCCGTGGCGGGAGGCCGCCCTGGCCCTTGCCTTCCTGGCCTTCCTGCCCCTGGCCAACCTGGCCGTTTTCCTCCCCCGGCTGGACCTCGTCCCCCACACCAGCCTGCGGGGCGGCTACGAGGCCCTGGGCGAGCACCTGGCCCAGGTGGCCGGCATCGACGACCGGCCCCTGGCCGAGGCGGGGGTGTGGAGCGCCTGGCCCCTGGGCCTGGCCAGCACCCCCGGCGCGTACGCCGGCGCGGCCATCCTGCTGGCCATCCCCGCGGCCCTCCGGGCCAGGGGGAAGCGGTACCTGGTGGCGGCCTTCGGGCTGGCCGGGCTGATTTCGTGGGTCCTGACCCTGCACATGTTGATCGGGGCGGACTGGTTCCGGAGCCTGGTCCTGCGCCTGCCGTACGGAGACGTCTACCTGCACAACCCGGGCCGCCTGCGGTTCGTGATGCTGGTCGTGGCCCCGGTGCTCGGAGCGGTGGGCCTCCACGGCCTCATGGCCAGCCCCCCGTCCAGGCGCGGGTTCCTTTCGTGGCTGGGCGCCGGGGGTGCGATCTTCCTGGCCCTCCCCCTGGTCCTGGGGGCCCGCCCCGTGCGATGGATCTACCCCGTGGCGGCCGCCGCCGTGGCCCTCCCGATCCTGCTGGGGCTGGCCGGCGCGGGGCCCCGGTGGGCGACCGGCCGGGCCCGGTGGCTCCTCCCCGCCGTGCTGGCCGTGGAGCTCTTGGGCGTGGCCGTGTGGGGACAGTCCTACGGGGGCCGGGCCGCCACGGGGCTCGAGCCGCCAGACCAGGTGAACCTGAACTGGAGCCCCCTCCAGGCCCCGGCGGTCCGGGCCGGGGAGTACCTCGAGGCCCCCAGGTTCGTGGCCGAGATCGGCGGGCGGAACGGCCGGTACATCTCGTGGGTTCCCCCGGCCGCCTACTTCCAGAAGGGGTACCTGTTCACCCAGGACCCCGAGGAATGGCCGGCCCTGGAGAACTCGCGGGGCATGCTCTTCGAGATCCCCGACGCGCTGGGCTACTCCCCCGTCCAGCTCTCCCGGTACTGGTCCTACGTCCGGGCCACGAACCAGGTCCCGATCTTCTACAACGCGGCGGTCCTCCAGGAGCCCACCCTCTCCGACGCCCGGATCCTCGGGGCCCGCTACCTGATCGCCCCCACCCACATCGAGCCCAGGCTCCCCGGCAAGCGCGTGCTCCGCGAGGGGAGGTTCGACCTGTGGGAGATCCGGGGGTACCAGCGCCGGGCCTCCGTCGTGGCGGACTGGTACGTCGCGCCCCGAGCCTCGGTGGCCCTGCTCTACGTGCTCCAGCCGGCGTTCGACCCGCGCGAGCTGGTCGTGCTCGAGGGGGAGCCCGGGCTCGAGCGGGACCCGGAGGCGCCGCCCCGGTCGGGGACGGCGGCGTACCGGCAGGAGGGGATCGAGGAGGCGGTGGTCACCGTGGAGTCGTCCGCGCCCGCCCTCGTGCTCGTCCGCAACGCGTGGGACCGGAACTGGACGGCCACCGTGGACGGCGAGCCGGCCCCCGTGCTCCGGGCCGACTACCTCCTCCAGGCCGTCCCGGTGCCGGCCGGGAGCCACGAGGTCAGGCTGGTGTACCGCGACCCGATGCTCTACGCGGGGCTCGCCGCCTCGGCGGTGGCCTGGGGGGCGCTGGGGGCGGCGGCGGCGACGGCCGCGGTCATCGACAGGCGCAGGCGTTACCGGCGGTCCTCGGAGGACGAGGGCTCGCGGGAGGGCTCGCGGGAGGGGTCGGGCACCGGCTCCACCGGCGCGTAGCCGGCCGCCTTGCTGGGAGCCCGGACGACGCCGTCCTCCTCCACGGGGATGCGGGGCTCGAAGTGGCCCTTCTCCTCGGTGGCGTCCAGCACCTCGCCCGCGACCACCGTCCGCCCCACCCGTCCCTTCCGGAGGACCTCGAACACCCGGAGGGGCAGGGCCTTGCCCTTGACCACCAGCGGGGGAAGGGGGCCCAGCGGGAACCGGTCCTCGAGCAGGCGGGCGCACTCCTCGGTGATCACGATCTGCCCGGCGTCGGCCACGCCGCAGATCCGGCTGGCCGTGTTCACGGTGTCGCCGATCACGGTGTAGTCCAGGCGCACGGCCGAGCCGATGTTGCCCACCACGGCGTCGCCGGCCGAGACCCCCACCCCGCACCCCTTCACCCTGAGCTTGGCGGCGTCCGCCGAGGCCATGGCCTCGTCCAGGTAGTCCTGCATCCGGACCGCGGCGCGGACCGCCCTCACGGCGTACTCGGGGTCGGGCCGGGGGGCTCCCCAGAACGCCATCACGCAGTCCCCCATGAACTTGTCGATCGTCCCCCGCTCCTCGACCACGGCCCGGCACATCGCGTCCAGGTACTGGTTCAGCGCGGCCACCACGTCCTCGGGATCGGCTCCCTCCGAGGCCGCGGTGAACCCCCTGAGATCGGCGAACAGGACGGCCAGCGGGCGGGCCGCGCCCTTCAGGGTGGCCACCGCGCCCTCCGGGGCGGCCAGGACCTCCTCGACCACGTCGCGGGCCAGGTACCGGCCGAACGTGGCCGTCACCCGCTGGCGCTCCCGGAACTCGGTCACGTACCGGACGGCCAGTGCGGACACGAACCCCAGGACGGCGGCGAGCGGCGGATAGACCAGGTTCATCACGGTCCCGCCGTCGAACCGGGTGAACCCGACCCACCCGTAGGCCACCAGGAGGGCCACCGTCACGACGGGCGAGAGCCAGGGCCGGAGGTAGGTCACGGCCAGGGCCACCAGCAGGCCCAGGAGGAACACCCAGGCGAGCGTGGGCCCGGTCCCCTCGGGGATCACGTAGCGGCCGGTGAGCATCGTGTTGAGGGCGCTGGCGTGGACGAAGACCCCCGGCTGGCCGTCGGCCTTGTCGAGCGGGGTGAGCTTCTGGTCCCCCAGGCCGATCGCCGTGGCCCCGATCAGGACGATCCTCCCCTCGAAGGCCCCCGGCGGCGTGAGGCCCTCCAGGAGGTCGATCGCCGAGTACGTTTCGTAGCCCTCCGCGAAGTTCACGTCCATGAGGTGGACGGGACCCGTGGGCACGAGCCGGCCCCCGATCTGCACGCCGTCGGGGCGGATCGTCACGGGCTCCCCGGCCTCGCCGGAGGCCAGGGCCATGAGCTCGAGGGACAGGGACCCGAGCAGCTCGCCGGAGGGGGTCTCGATCACGGGCGGCACGGCCCTGACCACACCGTCGGGGTCCGGGAACACGTTGGAGTGCCCCACGGCCGCGGCCCCCGCGGCGAGCTCCGGGATCGGGAGGGCCAGCTCGGTGGCCGTCAGGATGTCGCCGGGGCGGCCCTCGAACGATGCGTTGGCGGCCAGGATCACGTTGCCGGCCGAAGCCACGGCCTCGGCCAGGGCTCGGTCGGCCTCCAGGTCTTCGCTAGGCTCGGCGAACGTGACGTCGTACCCGACGAGCGCGGCCCCCTCCTCGGTGAGGCGGTCCAGGATCGAGGCGTGGACGTCGCGGGGCCAGGGCCACCGGCCCACGGCCGCCAGGCTCCGGTCGTCGATGCCCACGACGACGATCCGGGTGTCGGTGACGTTCGACGGGTAGAGGGCGTCGGACAGGCGGAGCTGGGTTCCGAAGAAGACATCGCCGGAGAGCCCGGCCCAGGAGAGCCCGGTGAGCAGGACCGCGATCAGGATCGGTGCCGCGATGCGGTGGCGGCGGAGGAACCTCACCGGGGGCGGTGATACTCCGGCGGCCTCCGGTCGCGCGAGGCGTGCCGCCGATGCCACCGCCGGTGTATCACCGCCACCACCGGCGCCGACCCGATCAGCCCCTCGTCGCCGGAGCGCTCGGACCGCGGCCTGCGCTCCTTGCGCTCACGCGGAGCCGGCGGCGCCGACTGCGGCCGCGGCTCAGGCCGCGACTCCTTCACCCGCCGCTCCCGCTCCTCGGTCGACTTCACCTTCCCCCCGGACGGCGCCGAGACGGAAGCCGAGGGCGTCGGCGTCGGCCCACCGCCCGGCTTGTTCTTGACGGTCAGCTTCACCGGGAGTTCGTTCGACTCCAGCCCGTGCTCGTCGACCGCCTTCACCTTGAAGTCCACCGTCTCGTTCCTGCTCACCGAATCGGGCGCGATGAAGACGACCTCGGCCGTGCAGGTCCAGACAAGGCCCTCGACATCGACCTCCTCCTCGGCCTCGTCACACGACACATCGAGCTCGGTGTCCCAGTCGTCGGGGTCCGGGACCAGCGTGCCCAGCGCCGGCTCGGTCACCGCGACGAAGGTCACGTCATCCCCATCGGGATCGGTCGCCTTCAGGACGATCGGATCGTCCTCATTCGATTCGCCTTCATCGACGTTGTGTTGCTTCTTGGGGCCCGTCATCGCGGGAGGGTTGTTGACGGGCTCGGGGTCCTCCTCCTCGATCGCCCAGGCCCAGGAGTCGCTGCCCTGGTTGCTGGCCGCGTCGGTGGCCCTGACCTCGAACAGGTGGGGACCGAGGTCCAGGTCCGGGTAGACCTTCGGGCTGGGGCAGAGCTCCCAGCCTCCATCGCCGTCGCCGTCCAGGCGGCACTCCACGGTGAGCTCCTCGCCGGCGGTGACCTCTACCTCGGCCCCGTCGTCAGCTGTGAACTTGAACACGGCGTCCCTGTGCGACACCGTGTGACCGGGCTCCCCGCCGGGGCCGTCCGTTATCTCGACGACGGGCGGGACCGTGTCCACGGTCCACTCGCGCGCGTCAGGAACGGGGTCGGCGTTCCCGGCCTGGTCGACAGCGCGGACCTCGAACGTGTAAGGGCCATCCGCGAGCGCCGCCACGGCGACCTCGCCCTCGGGGACGTCATGGGGCGACGTGCAGGCTGCGAAGTCGTCCTCCAGCACGCTGTTCAGACGGCACTCGAAGTCGGCCTCGGGGTCGTCGGGGCTGAGGAACGTGAAGGTGGCCGTGGTCTCCTTCGTGGGGCCGATCGGGCCGGACGTGATCTGCGTGTCCGGCGCCTCCGTGTCCACCGTCCATTCCCACAGCGCAGGCGTCTCGTCCCTGTTGCCCGCCTGGTCGACGGCCCGGACCTCGAAGGTGTGGTCGCCGTCGGCCAGCGCCGCGGCCTCGACCTCGCCGCCGCCGACCTGGTGGGCTGACGTGCAGGCCTCCCAGTCCCCTTCCTGGTCGCTGTCGAGACGGCACTCGAAGGTGGCCTCCGAGTCGTCGGGGCTGTGGAAGGTGAAGGTCGCCGTGGTCTTGTTGGTCACGTCATCGGGACCCGAGTCGATAACCGTGTCGGGCGGATCGGTGTCCGGCACCGTGGTGTCGATCGTCCACGAGTAACTCGCCATAGGGCCGACGTTCCCGAGGGGGTCGACGGCCTGGACGTCGAACTGGTGGGGCGCGTCGGCGAGTGGACCGAACTGGTCGCCGCTCGAGCAGGCCGCGAAGGGACCGGCGTCGATCCGACACTCGAACCCTGCGACGTCGGCGTCCGGGCTGGAGAAGACAAACATCGGCGTGTTGTCGGCGCTCGGGTCGCTCGGATGGGAGACGATGTTCGTCGTGGGCCCGACGAGGTCCACCTCCCACCCGTAGCTCGCCACGGGCCCCTCGTTCCCGAGGTCGTCCTTCGCCTTCACCTGGAACGTGTGGGGGCCGTGGCCGAAGGGACCGAACTCCTCGCCCGAGGAGCAGGGCGCGAACCCCAAACCGTCCACCTGGCACTCGAAGGTGGCCGGCTCGTCGGCCTCGAAGGAGAACTTCGGCATGTCGTCCGCGCTCGGGTCAGTGGGCTTGTCGGTGATCGTCGTGGTGGGACCGGCCGTGTCCAGGGTCCACGTGTGCGAGGCGGGGGACGGGTCGCGGTTGCCGGCCACGTCGACGGCCCGGACGTGGAAGTTGTGCGGTCCGTCGCCCAGGGCGAGGACGCGCCCCTCCGCCGCAGCGGCGGCCTCCAGGCCCCTCTCGAAGGCGGTGAGCACCTCGACCGGCTCACCCGACTCGCATGCCGCGAACCCGCTCCCGTCCAGGCTGCACTCGAAGGTGGAGCCGGGCTCGTTGCTCGAGAAGGCGAACGTCGGGGTGGGGTCGGCGCTCGGGTCGGGAGGACCCCCGTGGATCGAGGTCTCCGGGGGGATCGTGTCGACTACCCAGCCGGCCAGCGCCGGCGTGGGGTCGGTGTTCCCGGCGCCGTCGGTGGCCCTCACCGCGAACGTGTGGGCGCCCTGCCCGAGGCTGCCGTACGTCTTCCCTGCCGCCGGACAGCCGACGAACCCGCCGCCGTCCAGGCTGCACTCGAAGGTCGAGCCCGGCTCGGTGCTCGAGTACTCGAAGTGGGCGACGGTGGAGGACACGGCGCCCACGGGAGCCTCGTCGATCGTCGTGTCGGGAGGCTCGGTGTCGGGGGGCGGCGGGGGAACGAGGACCGTGATGACGGTCTCGGCGGAGTCGGACAGGCCGCCCGGGTCGGTGACGGTCAGCGTGGCGGTGTAGACGCCAGGAGCGCCGTACGTGTGGCTGGGAGCCGCGCCGGTCAGGTGGGGCGACCCGTCGCCGAAGTCCCAGTCGCGGGCCAGCGGGTCGCCGTCCGGGTCGGACGACAGGTCCGCGAAGCCCACGGTCAGGGGGGCCGGGCCGCTGGTCGGTCCCGCCGCGAACGCGGCCGACGGCGGGTCGTTGTCGTCGGGCGGAGGCGTGGTCGTGGGG
>JACQTL010000404.1 GCA_016210805.1 Actinomycetota bacterium
CGGTTGAACGCCGAGACCACCCACCTGATCGGCGGGTACCGCCGGTACTCCTTCGCCCTGCCCTGCGGCGGCCGGGAGGCCCTCCAGGCCAGCATGGCGGCGTCCGGCGGGGAGCGACGACTGGCCTTCCGGTACGAGGCCACGCCCCCGGGGGGCGACGCCATCTTCTCGATGGACTTCGGGTTCAACCGCCGGTCCGGGGGCCCCGAGCTCCGGCCCCGCCTCGTCCTCTACACGGCGGAGGACATGACCCCGCTGGGCGAGCCCTGCGACCCGGATGCCCCGGCTCCCACGATCTCGGGGGTGGGCGTCCACGACGGGGTCACCGAGGGCTCGGCGGCCGTCTCCTGGACCACGGACGTGCCCTCGGACTCGTGGGTCCTGTTCCGGGAGCAGGGGACGGAGGAGTGGATCCAGGTCGGCAACGCCTCGCTGGTCCGGGAACACTCCGTCGAGGTCCTCGGCCTCGACCGGGCCAGGGACTATGAGTTCGTCGTCCGGTCGGCCGCATGCAACGGCGCCGAGACCACCGCGACCAACGGTGGGGAGGGCTGGGACTTCTTCTGGCCGGAGACCCCCCGCGCGGTGTTCTACTTCCACGGCGAGGCCGACGACCAGGCCGTGAAGACGAGCGGGCCGCCGTACCCCGATGACCGCCTCACCTTCAGCGCGACCGGTCCCGAGGAGAGCCTGCAGGTCGTGCAGTCGGCGATCTGGCAGGCCGTGGCGAACACCGACTTCGCCGGGAACCTGCTCGGCGCGTTCTGGGTGAACGAGTTCGAGCCCACCACCTTCACGGACGAGGAGTTCACGATCGAGTGGTGGTGGTCGAGCCAGAGCCCGACGCCCGTCGCGTTCGGCCAGGACCTCCTGGTCCAGGTGTGGGCCGACGTGAATGTCGAGACCGGCGCCGGGACCAAGCTGGGAGAGGCACAGGTCGGCGTCCACATCGAGCCCATCCCGGTCCGTAACGTGACCAGGATCGACGTGGACGGCACGGCGAACGAGAACCTGCTCGTCCAGGTGTTCCCCTGGTTCGGGGTGACCAGCGAGGGTATCGAGGTGAACTACGACGCCGACGCGACGCCCTCGAGCTTCTCGTACTTCCTCGAGGATCCGCCGGAGGGTCTGCCCCTCACCGGCCCGATCCCCCCGCCGTCGGCCGGGGCGTCGGGGCTGAACGCGCCGGCCACGCAGCCGGGGCCCGCATCGGCGGCGGACGTCGCCGCGGGGACCACGGTCTGCGAGGTGCCGGGCGAGGCCGGGAACACCCAGCCCACGGCGGCCGCCCAGGCCGACCCGACCAACGCCACGGTCGGCCAGACGGTGAGCTTCGACGGGACCGGGTCCTCGGACGCCGAGGACGCCCCCGGGAACCTCACCTACGAGTGGGACTTCGAGGGCGACGGGACCTACGATGCGAACGGCGCCCAGGTCCAGCACGCGTACGCACAACCGGGCACGTACGACGCGACGCTCCGGGTCACCGACTCGGGCGGCCTCCAGGACACGGACGTCGTCCAGGTCACCGTGACCGAGGACGGCGGCGGGGGAGGCCCGAAGTGCCCCGGCTTCGAGGACCTCCCCGGGAACCACATCGTGGGGACCTCCGGCGACGACACGCTGGTCGGGACCGAGGGCGACGACGTGATCTGCGGCCTGGGTGGGAACGACACGATCGACGGGCTGGGAGGCGACGACGTGATCCTCGGCGGGGAGGGCGACGACGTCCTCCACGGGGGTCCCGGCAAGGACAGGGTCGTCGGGGGCCCGGGCGTGGACGAGATCCACGGCGACGGGGGGGCCGACCAGCTCCGCGGGGACGACGGCGAGCCCGGCGACCTCGTGGACGGTGGCGACGGCCAGGACCGGTGCCGGGCCGACCCGGGCGACACCGTGGTGAGCTGCCCGTAGGCGTGTGGGGCGGGGCTCGTCCCCGCCCCTACACGTAGCCGCGCAGCCGGTCGGCGGTCTCCACCTTCGAGACGGCCTCCACGTACGCGGCCAGCCGGAGCGGGATGCCGTCCACTGTGGCCCGGGAGTGCACGTTCTTCCAGGCGGCGGACATCGTCTTGAGGAGCTCGTCGTTCACCCGGTCCTCGTCCCACCGGAACTGCTGGATGTTCTGGACC
>JACQTL010000034.1 GCA_016210805.1 Actinomycetota bacterium
ACGCCACGATCGTGGCCGAGGGGATCGAGACCCGGTCGGAGCTCGACGCCCTCCGGGACCTCGGGGTCCGCTTCGGGCAGGGCTACTTCCTGGCCCGCCCCGCCCCCATCGAGGAGCTCGAGGTCCTCCGTCAGGCCTGAGCCCGCCGCTCGTTGTGGTGAGTTGCCGCGTTCGTTCCCTACTCGCAGGTGGCCGTCTGCCCTCCGCCACCCCCAACCTCGCACACGTCCTTCCCCGCTCGTCCCTGGAGCGAGTCGAACCCCTTCCCGCCGAACAGGCCGTCCTTGCCGCCGTGACCGATCAGGGCGTCGTCTCCGCCCTGCCCGTACAGGAGGTCCGCTCCGCCCCCGCCGAGGATGAGGTCGTTGCCGCCCCTTCCCCTGATCGTGTCCTTCCCCCACGTGCCGCACAGGACCTCGCTGGCGTCCGTGCCGACGAGCACCCTGCCCCGGACGGCGGTCAGGTCGCAGGTCCGGAGGGTGGTCGTCCCGACGTCGGTGTACCAGGGGAAGAAGTCGACGTTGGCGGAGACGGGGTCGCCCGTCCCCGTGCCCCAGCCGCCCGGCCCGCTGGCCGACGCCCACCAGTTCTTCCTGGCGTCCAGCAGGTAGCCGGTGCCGTTCTCGGCGCCCAGGTCATTCAGGCCGATCCAGTTGTGCCAGAAGGCGATCGAGTTCTCCGGGCTGGCCGCGCCGACCGCGATCCCGACGTCCCACGCCGTGATGTCCCCGTCCGTCACGGCCCCGGAGGTCGGCGCCGGCGTCCAGCCGAGCGCCGCGGTGCCCCCGATCCGGACGCCCGTGCCCGTTCCCGCCCCGACGAAGTCGTTCCAGGCGAAGTTGCCGCCGGTCGCACAGCCCAGTCCGGGCGTGGATCCGTCCCCGTCGGCGCACCAGAGCCCGGTGCTGCCCCGTCCGAGGAGCCACATCCCCATGGCCGGGTTCGCCGGGTTGAGCGCCGCGTCGAAGGCCGCACCGACGGTCACCGTGTTCCAGGACACCGTCAGGTTCTCGACGGCCTGGACCATCATGCCCGTCTGGGCGTCGTCGATCGTGTTCCAGCTGATCGAGGCCCCGTTGGCGGCATCCCACAGGAAGACGCCCACGGCGCTCGACGGCGCGGGCCCGGTGTACCCGAGGTTGCTCACCGTGTTGTGGCTCACGACCCCCGCGGCGGAGTCCTGGACCGTGATGCCCGACTGGATCGTGTCCGATGTCGGGCCTGCGCCCGTAACCGTGTTGCCCGTGATCGTCACGCTGTTCCCCGGACCGGCCACCACGATCCCCGCCCGATGGAACCCGGAGACCGCGTTGTCCGTGACCGACGAGAGGCCGGCGGCGGCATCGTCGTCGCCTAGAGATGAGCCGACCGTGATGCCCGCGCCGAGGATGGTTCCCGTGAGCGCGTCGGTGCCCTCGATCACGTTCATGCCGATCCACGCGCTGGCCCCGTCGTGCGCGTGAACCGCACCCTGGAGGCCCGACAGCGGGCCGCGGATCGTGAAGCTGAGCAAGTCCACCTGATTGCCCGAACCGGTGATCTCGACGATCGACGCTCCGTCCCCGTCCGTCTCCGTGGCGAGCACGGCGGGGGCCTCGAGCGTCACGGTCGCCGCGCTGACCCCCTGGAGGGTCAGGGACTTCGCGATGACGAGCTGCTCGGTGTACGTACCCGGGCACACCAGCACGGTGTCGCCCGGCGTCGCGGCGTCCACGGCGGACTGGATCGTGGCGAACGTGGCGGTGGCCTCGTCGCAGTTGTTCGGCCCCGCCGCGCCGTCGTCGTCGACGAAGGTCGTCGCCCCGTTCGCGTACGCCGGGGACAGGCCCACCGTGCCCATGCCCATGGCGAGCAGCCCGGCCAGCAGGGATCTCCTCATGACTCCCCCCTCCCCCGAACGGGCGTCACCCGTTCGGGGGAAACGCTATGGAGGCGTCGCTCCGAGAGGCAATGCCAGAAGGTCCGAAGAAGGGAGGGCGAAGGTCCCCCCTAGTGCGAGTCCTCCGGCACTTCCAGGTATCGAGGCGAAGCGGCAGGTGCCGGGCACGCACCGGAGGTGATCGGTGGGTGGTGGTGGTGGTGGGCACGGCTGGATTTGAACCAGCGACCTCTCGCGTGTGAGGCGAGCGCTCTCCCGCTGAGCTACGCGCCCGGGAGGAACCCAAGGGTAGCAGGAGGCCGGTCCGGGAAGTAAAGGACGGCGGCACGTGCCCGCGTCGCGCCGCCGTCCCCGCCGGACCTTGCGATCCGGACGCTCGATCGGGGGCTCACGGCCCCCGAGCAGAGCAAGAGTCTCCCACCATCCTCCCGCCCGCCGCAAGGGGTTCCGTCAAGTTCCCCGCTCACTCCCTGTGCATCATGAGCAGCATGGCGAGGCCGATCGCGAACATCGTCACCGCCATGATCACCTGCCCGACGACCGTGATCTGGCTCTCCGGGATCGGTGTCATCCCCATCCTCCCGGGCGCTCCGCCGGAGCGAACCCCGGCGACTGACGTCCTTCCCTGCGAGCCGAACCCTAAACGACCCGCCCCCGGCCGGTCGAGGCGGCCTCGCCGCCACCGCGGTCCTCCGGGCCATCCCGTCGGTCAGACCAGTCGGAGCTGGCCGGCGTACGGTCCCCGCCCGGTGACGCAGGCCGCCCCGCACCGGGCGGCCAGGCCGAGGGCCTCCTCGACCCCCATCCCCGCCCCCAGGGCGTAGGTCAGCCCGCCGGCGAAGCTGTCGCCGCAGCCGTAGGCGTCGGCCACGGGGCCCGGCAGCGGGGCCGCGGGGAACGTCCCCGACCGGCCGTCGGCCGTCCTCCACGAGCCGCCCTCGCTCCCCGCCGTGAGGACCACGAGCCCCGGCGGCGGGTCGATCCCTCCCTCCGGGTACCTCTCCGCCTCGTCGCGGGCGCTCCCGACCACGGCGTCCAGCGCCACGTCGCCCGCGTCGAGGAGCGCGAGCACCCGGCTGGTGGCCACCAGGACCCGGGCCGCCCGGGCCGCCCGCAGCGCCCCGACGTCTCCCGCGGTGAAGTAGACGGCGTCCGTTCCCGCGAGCTCGCCCCACTGGAGCGGGTCGTCGGCCCTGGCGTGCAGTCGCTCGCCGATCGTCGTGATCGTGCGCTCGCCCCGGGCGTCCAGGAACGTGAACCCCCGGCGGGTGGGAGCGTCCCTGACGGCCGCCTCGACCCGGACCCCCAGCGCCTCGAGGCCCTCGCGCGACCGCCGCCCCACGTCGTCGTTCCCCAGGGCCGTGAAGAACGTGCAGTTCCCGGCGAGCTTGGACAGCTGCACCGCGGCGACCGATCCTCCGCCGCCGGGCTCCTCCCAGGCCTCCTCGGGATGCGAGATCTCCCCCGCCACCGGGACCCGCTCGACCCGGGCGAACTGGATCCACTCGACGTGGCCGACCACGGCCGTGCGCATGGCCGGAGTCTGACGGGTCCGCCCGTGCGTCGCACGCGCCGCCCGTCGCTCGGGGCGGGGGTTGTCTAGCCGGCCCGCTCCGGGTTTGGATGGCGCCAGTGCGGATCGCCTACCTGGTCCACCAGTACCTCCCCGACCACGTGGGGGGGACGGAGCTGTACACGCATGGGCTCGCCGTCCGCGCGGCGAGGGCGGGGCACGACGTCGTGGTCCTCACCCACCGCGAGGCGGCCAGCCTCGACCCGGCCGGGCTCCTCCCCCACCGCCGGGTTCACGAGGGCATCCCGGTGATCGAGTTCCGGCACACCCTGGGCGCCAGCCCGAACATCGCCCTGTTCGAGTACGACAACCCGCTCGTCGGGGAACGGGTCCGCCGGGTGCTGGAGGAGATCTCGCCCGACCTCGTCCACGCCACCCATGCCATGAAGCTCACGACCTCCGCCCTGGCCGCCTGCCGGTCCCTGGGCATCCCCGTCCTCCTGTCCCTCACCGACTTCTGGTTCCTGTGCCCCCGCCACACCCTCCTGACCTGGGACGGCCGCCTGTGCCGGGGCCCGGTCGACCCCCGGGAGTGCCTCCGCTGCGTCAAGGACCTCCACGGGATCCGGGGCCGGCGGGACGAGCGCCGAGCCCTCCGGGCCCGGCCCGCGGCCATGCGCGATGCCGCCCTGGCCGCCGACAGGGTCATCGCCCTGTCCCCCTTCCTCAGGCGGATGTTCGTGGCCAACGGCTACGACCCCGAGCGCATCGAGGTCCTCCGCCACGGGATCGAGACCAGCGACCTGGGGACCCCGGAGGCCCGGCGGACGGACCCTCGCCTGACCCGCCTCGTGGTCATCGGGAGCCTGGTCCCGTACAAGGGAGCGCACGTGGCGGTGGAAGCGCTCCGCGGGCTCCCCGAGCTCACGGACGCCCGGCTCACCGTGTACGGGGAGGTCGGGACGGGCGACTACGCCCACTCCCTGGTCAGGGCGGCCCGGGGGGACCGGCGGATCCGGTTCGCGGGCACGTTCGACCCGGACGACATGGGACGGGTCCTGTCGGAGGCCGACTACCTGCTGGTCCCGGCCCTCTGGTACGAGAACGAGCCCATCGTCGTGAAGGCCGCAGTGCACGTCGGCCTGCCGGTGATCGCCAGCCGGATCGGGAGCCTGGAGGACATGGTCGAGGAAGGGGTGGACGGCTGGACCGTCGCGCCCGGGGACGTGCCGGCCTGGCGGGAGGTCCTCCGGCGAGCCGTCGCCGAGCGGGCCCGATGGCCGCGGCGCCCCCGGCCCCAGCCCGACATGGACGAGCACTTCCGGGCGGTGGAGGCGATCTACCGGGACCTGGCCGTCCGGCGGGTCGAGCCCCCCTTGCACCGGTGACCCCTCCCCACCCGCGCCCCCTCCACGTCCTCCACGTCCTTCACCTCTGCGACGTCCTCCCGGAGGCCGACGTGCGGGCTCCCTCGCCGGCCCACGTCGAGATCCAGGTCATGGACGTGGGCGGGGTCCAGGAGACCGCCCTGTTCCAGCACGCCGACTCGGAGGTCCGGTTCCCGCTCCCGGAGGGGTTCGGGGGAGGGCGCCTCCGGCTCGCCTGTGGCGTGGCCACCCGGGCCTGGCCCGGGATGGGGGGCCCGATCGGCTTCCGGATCGGCGTCGAGGATCAAGGGCGGGTCCGCCTCCTGCACGAGTCGACCCTCGACCCGCGATCGGTGCCCCGGGACCGGGGATGGAGGCCGGTGGAGGTCGAGG
>JACQTL010000393.1 GCA_016210805.1 Actinomycetota bacterium
GGCATCGATCCGGTCGTGCTGGTGGTCGTGGTGGCCGTGGCCTCCGCGATCGACTTCGCGCTCGTGATCGGGACGCCGCCCACCCTGCTGGCCTACTCCACCGGCCTGTACACGCCCGGCCAGATCTTCCACACGGGGATCGTCCTCGACGCGGCCGGGGGGATCCTCCTGGTCACCGCTGCGGTAGCGATCTGGCGGCTCCTCGGCCTCGTGTGACCGCGTGGCACCCGTCCCCCGATCTCGGGGGCCCTCGGCCCTGTCAGTTCCTCGAGCGGTCCGGGACCGTTGGCGGTGGAGAGGAGGACGACATGGCCATCCGGCGGATCGTCGTGGGGATCGATGGATCCGAGGGCTCCCTGGAGGCCGTTCGGTGGACCGCCGACCTCGCGTCGGGACTGGGTGCGGAGGTCGTCGCCGTGCACGCGTTCGAGCTGCCCTCGCCGGTCCAGGCCGTCTATCCCACCAGCCTGTACGCGGGTGAGCGGTGGGAGCCCGCCGTGAGGGAGTACCGGACCGAGGTCGAGGACCTCGTTCGGACCGAGTGGGCCGCCCCTCTCGCCCACGCCGGCGTGTCCCACCGGACGCTCGTCGTGGAGGGCCCCACGCCCACCGCCCTGCTCCAGGTCGCGAGGCGGGAGCACGCCGACATGATCGTGGTGGGCACCCGCGGGCGGGGAGGCTTCGCCGAGCTGCTCCTGGGGAGCGTCAGCCACGCGCTCGCCCACCACTCGCCGGTCCCCGTGACGATAGTCCCCTCGCCCCGCTCAGCCTGAGGCGGCGGGGCGGCCGTTCGTGGCCAGGGCCCGCCCTCGGGCGTCGACGACCGGCGCTCCGGAGACGAACCTGAGGGGATCCTCGCCGAGCGCCACGGCGTCGGCCATCCGCTGCACGGCGTCGGGCCCGGCGTGGAGGACCTGGGGGGCCAGGGCCTCCCTCCTCCTCGCGTCGACCGGGTCGATCAGGCCGAACCCGACGACCAGCCCCCGGGGGACCGCGGCCTCGACGACCCGGAGGTAGGCGTGGTCGAGCTCCTCGCGGGGGATCCGGCCGCTCGTCGTCGGGCAGACGAACACGGCGACGCCGCCCACGAGGAGGAGGTCCCCCCGGACCTCGGGCCGGTGACCGCCGGCCGACAGGATGGCTCTCACGAGCTCCACGGGATCGTCCGGGTGCCCTATGGCCGACCGGACGGGGACGGGGAGGTCGAACCGCTCGACCAGCGGCCAGTGCCCCGGCTCGTCGAGGGCGGCCGCATCGCCCGGCCGCCGGACCCCCGGCGCCCGGAGCGGTGCGGGGAGCGGCTCCAGGTCGTCCACGGCTCGCACCGAGGGGGCCCTGTCGCGGCGCGCGTGCGGCTCCTCCAGGACGGGCGACGTGGCGACCGGTCCGGGCAGGCGGACCCGCCGCTCGAGCCGGGCGAGCAGCACTCCCTCCCGGCTCCTCGCCTCGACGACGCCCACCTCCGGCATGGCCGCCAGGACGCGAGCGGCGGCCTCGCGGGCCAGGCGCTCGGCGGGGGGAGAGGCGAGCCCCACCTTCAGGTCGATGGTCACGACCGCCCGGCCCTCCTCCGGACGGGCCGGGAACGGCTCCCGCGCCGTCGCGGGAACGGGCCTGTACGCGCGGGCCGCGACGAGGAGCAGGAAGAGCAGCCAGACCGACAGGAGGACCGCGATCAGGGCCCCCACGCCGCTCCCGTCCTCGCCGCCGAACAGGATCCAGACGGCCCCGATCGCCACGATGAAAAGCCCGAGGAAGGCCAACCCCCAGCCCACCCGCGGTGACCCGCGGGGAGACCCTCCACGGGCCCGGTCGAGCGTCGGGGGGCGCTTGAACCGGTGGCGCCCCACGGTGGTGATCTCCCCGGAGGGCGGGAGCTCGGCCCGGTCGAATCTCCCGTCCGTCACCGAACCACCCTCCCGTCCCGCCCCGACCACGAGGTGAGCGGGACGACCCTGGCGTCCTCGCCGCGGAAGAGGTCCTCGATCCGGACCCGGACCGACTCGGTCTGGATGCCGGCGGCGAACACGATCACGTCGTGGGCCATCAGCTCGGGATCGACGTACATCGACGCCTCGAGGAGGCTTCCCAGCGGTGGGAGCGCCCCGAGCTCGAACGTCGGGAAGTCGTGCTCGATCTCCCGCTCCGTGGCCAGGTGGGCTTCCTGGTCCCCCAGGGCCTCCCGGACGAGCCGCATGTCGAGCCGCCGGGACGCCGGGACGACCGCTATCGCGTGCCCCGACCCCGCGTCCAGGACGACCGTCTTGGCCACCTCGTCCGCATCCACGCCCAGCGCCCTGGCCTCCTGGATCGACGTGTAGGTCCGGGGATGCGAGATGAGCTCGTGGGGGATGCCCCGGGCGTCCAGCACCTCGGTGAGGGACGGCATCGCTGCCTCCTTCCCGCGCGCCCTCGGGGCCCCGGCGGCCGGCGAGGGCCGCGCCACCATCGTATGCCTACGAGCGATCCTCCGCTGCCGCCGCCGGCACGTGGAGGGCCTGTCGGCCCCGCCCGGCCGGGACGGTCGCGACCTCCGAGGAGGCCACCGGCCGTCCCTCACCTGGGTGTGGTCGGTGACGCCCCGGCCGGGCAGGACCCGCGTCCCTCCGGAGCCCCGCTAGGAC
>JACQTL010000379.1 GCA_016210805.1 Actinomycetota bacterium
GGTCGTGGACTGGTCGAACCCCAGCCTCCCGGTGGAGGTGGCCGGCGCGGTCATGCCCGGGATGAACACCTGGGCGGCCAAGTTCTTCAGGGGCCCCTACCTGTACACCGGAGACCTGGGCCGAGGCTTCGACGTCTTCCGCTGGAGCGGCGAGGGCCCGGCGCCGTGGGTGGCCGAGGCGGACCTGGGCATCGCCAAGGCGGCCTCCGCCGCCCGGGTCAAGGCGAAGGGCCCGCTCACCTACACGATCGAGGTGAAGAACGCCGGCCCGCGTGAGGCGATCGGCGTGTCCGTGACCGACCGCCTCCCCTCGGGCGTCGGGTTCGTCGGAGCCTCGTCGTCGGAGGGCTCCTGTGCGGAGTCCGGCGGGGTCGTCTCGTGCGACCTGGGAACCCTGGCCCAGGGGGCCGGCACCACCGTGACGATCGACGTCACCGCCCCGCCCAAGCCCGGGACCGTCTCCAACACCGCCTCGGTGACGGGCTACCTGGTCGACCCGGACACGAGCAACAACAGCGCCACCGTCACGACCCGGGTCACCGGCGGCAAGCAGTCGAAGTCCGGAGGCGGGGGTGGGGTCACGCCGGTCCAGCCCGGCTGCGCCGAGTCCTGGTGCAGGATCCAGCCGGGGGCGCTCCTCGGCGACCAGGCCTCCGGCTTCTGCACGATGGGGTTCCTGCTCCGCGACGGGGACACCGGGCAGCTGCTCATGTCCACGGCGGCCCACTGCACCGAGGAGGTCGGTGAGCGGATGCACGCCGAGGACCAGGAGGAGACCTTCCGGATGCAGCCGGACGGCTTCGGGACCGTGGTCTTCCGGACGGACGGCCTGGACTTCGCCCTGATCGAGGTCGACCCGGGCCGGGAGGCGGACGTGAGCGCGGCCGTGCGGCACTGGACCGGCCCGAACGGGGTCGCCCTCGCCGGGCAGACCGCGGTCGGGGACGAGGTCATGTACTACGGGTACGGGTTCACGTTCGACCTCACCCCCGAGCTCAGGCCGCGGCGCGGCGTCCTGACCAACCACAACGAGACCGAGTACCAGTCGAACAGCGCGGGGATGTTCGGGGACAGCGGCGCGGCGGTGCTGCACGAGAGCGGGGCCGCCCTCGGGCTGATCTCACGGTTCAACATCCTCGAGGACGGCGTCAGCATCGACCTCGGGCCGACCGTCCAGGGCATCCTGGCGTTCCTCGCCCAGCAGGGCTGGAACGTCGAGCTCGTGACGGCCGAGTTCGCGACGCAGCCGCTCGTCCCGCTGTCGGTTGGCTGAGGTCAACGGCTGACGCCGAGGGCCGGGGAGGCCGGTCGCCTCCCCGGCCCGCACCGATGGCGCGCTCGCATGGGGGCCCTCACTTGGGCGGCAGCGCGCTGACCAGATTCCGCGCCAGCCCCAGCCAGCGCCGAAGCTGGGTCTCGGTCCTGATCGCGCCGGGGCCGAGGAACACGAAGCCCTTCAGCGGGCGACCGGTGAAGTCCATGGGACGCACGTGGGGCCCCCGGAGGGCCCGCTCGGCTCGCTCCACGCCCAGACGCAGCACGAGCTCGTCCCCGATCACCCCGCAGCACATGTGGCCGCCGACCATGAAGGTGAGCCCGCCGAACATCCTGCGCTCTTCGACTCCCCCGCCCTCGATGAGGATCTCCCTGACCCGAGCGGCAAGGACGTCGTCGTAGGCCATCGAACCCTCCTCCTACCCGTCGCGGTAGTCGGAGAACCCGCGGACCTCGATGGGCGCCCCGACGACCTCGGTGACCTTCGCCGACCAGGAGAGCGCCGAATCGTCGTCCGCGGCCTCGATGACGTAGAAGCCGCCGAGCTGCTCCTTCGACTCCGCGAACGGCCCGTCCGTGATCAGCACCTCCCCGTTCGTGACGCGGGCCACCTTGGCAGCCTTCGGCCGGTCGAGGCGGCCGGAGAACACCCAGGCGCCTTTCGCCTTCATCTCCTCCTCGAGAACGCCGATCCGCCGGTAGGACTCCTGCATCTCCTCCTCGGTTATGGGGGCGCGCCCCTGTCCCTCCACGGTGTGGACCGACAACAGGTACCTCGGCATCGTGATCCTCCTCGCGGGGCGGGCCGTTCCCGCCCCATCCCAACTACGAACGGCGCCCATCCCTTTCGACATCTCGATCCCGGCGACCACGGTCCCCATCCTCCCACCGGCCGGATGGTCCCGGAACGCTCGCCGTCCGGATCCGGCCGGAGCTCCCCTTTCCCGCCCGACAAATATTCGTGTCTTGACAAAAAAGATTGTCGGAACCTACACTGACCCCATGTTCGAGCTGGCCGTGATCGAGGACCCGTCGGCCGCGGAGGTGTCCCTGGACCCGGTCCGGACCCGTCTCCTCGCCGAGTTGGCCGAGCCGGCATCCGCGACGGCGGTGGCCGGGCGCGTGGGGCTCTCCCGCCAGCAGGTGAACTACCACCTCAGGACGCTCGAGCGGCACGGCCTGGTCGAGCTGGTCGAGGAGCGTCGGAAGGGCAACATGACCGAGCGCATCCTCCAGGCGACCGCCCTCTCGTACGTGATCTCTCCCGCGGCGCTGAACGCCGTCCAGCCGGATCCGTCGCGCTCGCCCGACCGCCTCTCCGCCCGCTGGCTGATCGCGCTGGCGGCGCGGCTCGTGCGCGAGGTCGGCCAGCTCCTGGCCGGCGCGGCGAAGGCCCGTAAGCGGCTCGCGACCTTCGGGATGGACGGCGAGGTGCGCTTCGCGAACGCCGCCGACCGGGCCGCGTTCGCCGAGGAGCTGGCCGCTGCAGTCACCCGCCTGATCGGCAAGTATCACGATGAACGCGCGCCGGGTGGCCGGGACCACCGAGTGGTCGTCGCCGTCCACCCGAGCCTGAAGCCCGACCACGACGACGCGCCGGCGAACTGATCGAGGGACGAGGAAAGGAGCCCCGGCGATGGCACACCCGTTCGAGCTCACCCACGAGATCGAGGTCCCCGCGACCCCGGAGGAGGTCTGGGAGGCCATCGCGACCGGCCCGGGCGTCGACGCCTGGTTCATGGGACGGAACGAGATCGAGCCCCGCGAGGGCGGCACTACCCGCCTCACGCTGGGGGACTCCACGGAGGAGGCGACGATCACCGACTGGGAGCCGCCCACCCGGTTCGCCTCCCGGACGGCGGAGGGGCCCGACGGCGCCCTCCACGCGTTCGAGTACCTCGTCGAGGGGCGCGAGAAGGGCAGCACGCTCGTCCGCTGGGTGCACAGCGGCTTCCTCGGCGAGAACTGGGAGGCCGAGTACGAGGGCCTGTCCGAGGGCGACCCGATGTACTTCGACAAGCTCCGCGTGTACCTCACGTACTTCCGCGGCCGGACGGCCACGCCGGTGAACGTGTTCGGGCCGGTCGTCCCGGACCGCGATCAGGCCTGGGAGACGTTCCGGCGCGGGCTGGGGCTGGCCGCTCCGGCGCAGGTCGAAGACCGGGTGCTCCTCACGCCCGAGGGGCTCCCGCAGCTCGAGGGCGAGGTGGACTGGCTCTCCCGGGACTTCCTCGGTGTCCGCACCGACGATGGGATCTACCGGTTCATGCACATCAGCGTGTTCGGCGGTCCGACCGGCGTCGGCCATCACATCTTCGTCGAGGGCCTCGACCGGGCCGCGACCGAGCGGGCCTGGGAGGAGTGGCTGAACGGCCTGTTCGCCTAGGGACGACGGAGGAGGGCGCCATGGAGACGGTCACCTCGAGGGACGGCACTACGATCGCGTTCGACCGGGTCGGCGACGGCCCGCCCGTCGTGCTGGTCTGCGGCGGCTCGGTCGATCGCACGGCCGACGCTCATATAGCGGGGGAGCTGGCCTCGGACTTCACGGTCTTCAACTACGACCGGCGGGGCCGGGGGGACAGCGGCGACACGCCGCCGTACGCGATCGAGCGGGAGATAGAGGACATCAGTGCGGTGATCGAGGCCGCCGGCGGTGAGGCGAACCTGTGGGGGTCGTCGTCCGGCGCGGTGCTCGCGATGATCGCCGCCGAGCAGGGAGCGCCGGTGACCAGGCTCGCGCTGTGGGAGCCCCCCTACATCCCCGAGGGCTACCCCCGGCCGCCCGACGACCAGGTCGAGCAGTACGAAAGGATGGTCGCCGAGGGCCGACGCGGCGACGCGGTCGAGTTCTTCATGGCGAAGGTCGTCGGCCTGCCACCGGAGTTCGTCGAGGGCGCCAGGCAGCAGCCTTTCTGGGCGGCCACCGAGGCCCTCGCCCACACGTTGGCGTACGACGCGCGGATCATGGGTGACTACCGGGTGCCGATCGAGCGGGCCGCGGCGATCACCATCCCGACGGTCGTGATCGCCGGCGGCGCGGACATGCCGTTCATGCGCGAGAGCGCCCGGCAGCTCGCGGACGCGCTGCCGGGCGGCGAGGTCCGCTTCCTCGACGGGCAAGGGCACGACGTCGATCCGAAGGCGCTCTCCCCGGTCCTCAAGGAGTTCTTCGCGGCCTGACCCGGGGCGACGCGCCGAGCGGACCGCGGGCCGTCACGGCTACGCTGCGGCGCGATGGAGCGAGAGCAGGGTGACGCCGTCGCCACCGAGGCCCGCCGGGCACGCGTCGCGGAGCTGCTCGAGCGACACGCTCCGCCCGACTGGCGCGACCGGTTCCGGGCCGACGACCTGATCGACGCGGTCGTGGGGACGACCCCGCTCCAGATGTTCGTCATGGCCGCCGACATCCGGGAGTCGACGACGCTGATGAAGGAAGCGGTCCGTTTCGAGCTGTTCGCGAAGATCATGGACAAGTTCGTCTCGGCCGTCCGGCGGGGGATCGGGACGCCGGGCGGCTGGTTCGACAAGTTCACCGGCGACGGCTTCCTGGCGTACTGGGTGGTGCAGCAGGGTCCCGACGAGGAGGCCTACCAGCGAGCCTTCGTCGAGGCCGCGGGGAACCTCGCGCACACGGCGAACGAGCTGGTCCAGCTGTTCCACAGCAGGGTGATCGAGGACTTCCGCCGGAACTCTCGGAACCTGTCGGACGGCGTCGGCCTGTCGATCGGCCTGGACGCCGGGCCGGGGTTCCTCGTGGAGATCGCGGGCGAGCTCACGGTCGTCGGCCCGCCGGTCGTGGGCGCCGTCCGCATGGTGACCGCCGCTGCCGGGCCGCGCGAGGTCGTGTCGAACGTGTACCTGGGCGAGCACCTCCACGACGAGCAGGACGGGATCTACGGGGCGCTCGGGATGACCGCGACGCGCGAGAGCAGGCCGACGAAGGAGTACCCGAAGGGTCAGGAGGTCTACGTCCTCGCCTTCGGTGAGGAGCGCGGGTGACGGGCAGCGTTCGAAGGTGGAAGGAGGGATCGGATGGCATCCGCAGGCGATGGATCGACGGGATCCGAACGATCGGGGATGGAGCCCGGCGACGTCCCGGCGGATCGGCCCGAGGCCCTGGGGCGGCTGGACGCGCTGGTCGGCCGGTGGGAGACGGAGGTCTCGTTCGAGGCCGGGTTCTTCGGTCCGGGCAGCCCCGCGGTGAGAGGCAGCGGTCGCACGACGTTCGAGTGGTTCGACGGGAAGTTCTTCCTGATACAGCGCGCCACGGCGGAGGAACCCTCCGTGCCCCGCGGGATCATGATCATCGGGATGGGCACGGACCCGGAGACCTTCGAGCAGCACTACTACGACTCGCGGGGGGTGGCCCGGGTCTATCGGATGAGCCTGAGCGAGGGGACATGGAAGCTGTGGCGCGAAGCCCCCGGCTTCCACCAGCGCTACACCGGCGTGCTCTCCGAGGACGGCGACAGGATCACGGGCGCGTGGGAGAAGTCGGCGGACGGGTCGGAGTGGTTGCACGACTTCGACCTGAGCTACGTCCGGGCTCAGGCCTCATGAGGCGGCTTTGATCAGGACCCGTCCCGGAGCCCCTCGAGGCCGTGGA
>JACQTL010000376.1 GCA_016210805.1 Actinomycetota bacterium
CTCCTGGCCCCCTTCACCCCCTTCGTGGCCGACGAGATCTGGCGCAACCTGGCCGGGGGGCTCGAGGGGGCCGCCGAGTCGGTCCACCTGGCCGACTACCCGAAGCCGGTCCCGGAGCGCGTCGACGCCGCCCTGGACGGGGCCATGCAGGCCGCCCGCGACATCGTGTCCCTGGGCCGGACGGTGCGCACCGACGCCAGGGTCCGGACCCGCCAACCCCTCCGGCGGGCGGTGGTCCACCATGCCGGGGACCACGGCGCGCTGGCTCCCCTCCTCCTCCTCGTGGCCGAGGAGCTGAACGTGAAGGAAGTCCGCTTCGCCGAGTCGGCCGAGGAGCTGGCCGGATGGCGGGCCCGCCCGAGCTTCAGGACCCTCGGGCCCCGGCTCGGCTCACGCGTCAAGGAGGTGGCCGCGCTGCTCGAGGCGGCCGGGCCCGCCGCCGCCGCGGCCCTCGCCCGGGGGGAGGAGGTGTCCCTCGGGCCCCTCGCCGACGGGGGGGCGGTGACCCTCGGTCCGGACGACGTCGTGCTGACCCAGGAGTCGCCCGAGGGATGGGAGGTCGCGGCGGAGGGTGGCGTGACCGTGGCCCTCGACCTCGAGGTGACCCCGGAGCTCCGACTGGAGGGCCTGGCCCGTGAGGTGATCCGGGTGGTTCAGGACGCCCGGAAGGCCGGGGGGCTCGAGGTCACCGACCGGATCGAGCTGGGCGTGGAGGCCCGCGGCGACGTGGCCGAGGCGGTCGGGCGGCACGGGGACTGGATCGCCGCCGAGACGCTGGCCGGCTCGCTGGCGGACGGAGCCGTGGACGGAGGTGCGGTTACCGAGGCCCTCGTGGAGGGCTCGCCGGTTCGGGTCACGATCCGGTCGATCTAGTCCGCGCCAGACGTCCACGACGGACTACCGGCGGGGGGCTTCAGTCCTCGCCCCAGAACAGCTCGCGGAGCGACCTCTCCTCCTCCGCCGACCGGGCCGGCCGCTCCTCCTCGCGGATCGAGCTCGAGATCGCCCCGGGCTCGTCCATGGCGGAGGCGTCCTCGGAGGGCTCGAAGGGGTTCTCCCACGTGGCGGTGTCCTCGGCCCGAGTGTCCCGGCGGGGGGACGCGGTCTCCTCCCCGCGCCAGGGCGAGAGGTCGACCTCTCCCACCCCGGTCGGCTCCGGCACCGGGACGAGCCCCTCCGGTCCACCCGGGGCCACCGACGGCTCCGGCTCCGGCGTCCCGGCCTCGGGGGCCGGCGTGTCCCGCTCCTCGGCCTCGCCCATGCCGGCCACCTCGGCCCCGGCCACGTCCGCCACATCCGCCACATCTGTCGCGTCGGCTGCCTCCGGCTCGGCCACGTCGGCCCCGCCGACCGCCTCGGGCTCGGCGGGAGCCGCCTCGACCGGAGCCGGCGCCTCCGTCGCGGGGGGCGGTGCCGGAGCGGCCCGGCCCCGGACCGCCCGGGCCGCGGTCTTCACGTACTCGGCGTGGCCCTGGATCAGCGTGGCCAGCCCCTGGAGGAACTCACGCTCACGGGACAGGAAGGGCGAGAGCCCCGCTCCGGCCCCCGCTGCGGCGCCGGCGGCGGCGCCCGCCCCGGCCAGGCGGGCCCGCTCCTCGGCCTCGCTCACGATCCGGGCGGCCTCCTCGCGGGCCCGGGCGACCAGCTGGTCCGCGGTGCGCTGGGCCTCGGCGATCTCGTCGGTCCCGGCGAACGAGTCGGTCGGCCGGACCCCGGCGCGCTCACGGAGCCGGCGGTTCTCCTCCCGGAGCTGCGAGCTCTCCTCGTGGAGCCGGCCGAGCTCCTCGGTCACCTCGTCCAGGAACTCGTCGACGTCCGATTCCCGGTAGCCCCGCATGCTCATGCGGAACTCCTTCTGCTGGACGTCCACCGGCATGAGGCGCGAGCTCTGGGGCTCCTCCGGGAACAGGCCCTCGTCCTCGGCCTCACGCTTCCTTCTTCTCATGGCGACATCCCCTCGGGTGCTGCGCTCGCGGAAGCTAGCAGCCTATCGCACGTTGGATCACGAAGATCAGGACGAACACGATCATGGGCGAGAGGTCCAGCCCCATCATGCCCATCCTGACCGGCGGGATCACCGACCGGAGGGGCCGGAGCACCGGGTCGGTGACCGCGTACACGAAGCTGACGGCGGCGGCCAGCGGCCCGGAGGGCGGGGTGGGCGGGAAGATCGGGAACGACAGGATGATGCGGACGATGAGGATCAGGTAGTAGACGGTCAGGGCGATGCAGACTATCCGAAGGACCACCCGAGAGCCTCCCCGTGCCGCGCCGGTCGCGGCACGTCGCCGCGAAGCTTAGCCCGCTCCGCTCAGAACTGGTTGTAGAGCCCGCCGTCGCGCAGGCGCTCGCGTTCCTCGGCGGACACCTCGACGTCGGCCGGGGTGAGCAGGTAGACGCGACCGGCCACCATCTCGATCTTGCCGTCCAGCCCGTAGACGAGCCCGGACGCGAAGTCCACCAGCCGGCGGGCGATCGAGTCCTCGGTGCCCTGGAGGTTCATGATGACCGGCACGCCCTCCTTGAACCGGTCCCCCACCTCCCGGGCCTCGTTGAACCGCTTGGGCTCGGCCCGGTGGATCTGGGAGCCGGGCGTGGGCCGCACGGGCGCGATCGTCCGGACGATGGCCTCGCCTCCGCTTCGGGGATCGGCCACGGGCGCGCTGCGCACGGCCTGGGGACGGGGGAGCCGGCGGACCGGCGAGGGCTCGGCGTGGTACGTCTCGCCACCGGCGACCTCGTCGAGCTCCTCGTATTCCTCGTCCTCAACCAGGCCGAGGTAGCTGAGCGTCTTCTTCCACATGCCCGGCATCCGTCCCTCCCTATCTCGCCGGCGCGCGAGCACCGAACAGCGCCGTCCCGATCCTCACCATGCTAGCGCCTTCCTCCACGGCAACCCGGAGATCCGCGGACATCCCCATCGAAAGTTCGCGGACCGTCTCATCCTCCCCGGCGAGCTCGTCCCGAAGCTCCCGGAGCCGGCGGAAGAACGGCCGGGAGTCCTCCGCGCGCTCGGGGGCCGGCGGAAGCGTCATGAGGCCGACCGGCGCGAGCCCCTCCATGGACCGGACCCGGGCGGCGAACCCGGGAAGCTCCTCGGGGGACACGCCGTGGCGCCTCCCGGTGAAGTCGACCTGGTAAAGGACCGGCAGGGGGGACGGCCGCTGGGCGGCCCGGCGGCCGAGGCGCTCGGCGGCCCTGCCGGGAGAGAGCGAGTGGACCACGTCGGCCCGCTCCGCCACCCGGGCCGCGGTGTGGCTCTGCAGGGTCCCGACGTAGTGCCAGCGACCCGCCCCCAGGGCCTCGCGCTTGGCTTCCAGCTCCCTCACGTAGTTCTCCCCGACGTCCTCAACCCCCGCCTCGATGGCCCAGCCGACCACCCCGACGGGGACCTCCTTGGCCACCGCGACGATCCTGACGGAGGAGGGATCCCGCCCCGCCCCGGCGCACGCCTCCGCGATGGCCCGGCGGACCCGGTCCAGGTTCTCCTCCAGCTCCGCGCGCGAGTCTATCACTTGAGTTGACAGAACCGTACACGAACGAGCAGGAGTTTGCTCCAGGTGCCTGCACTTGCCTGCAGTTGTCGGACGTGCTCGGAAGTTGCCTCGGGCGATCTGCCGTGAACAGGCGTCACGCGCTCACGCCGGCCGCCAGGCCACCACGGCCTGCCGGCCGGAGGGGCCGTCCCGCCGGTGCGAGAAGAACCGGCGCCGCTCGCAAGCCGTGCAGACGTCCGCCACCTCGACGCGCCGGACCCCCAGGGAGCGCAGGGCGGCGCGGGCGGTGCCGGCCAGGTCGAGGTGCACGCGCCCTCCCCGGCGCTCGGTCACGGCGCCGGCGGGCGACGCCGCGGCCACGGCCAGGGCGACGTCCTCCCCCACCTCGTAGTGGTCCACGCCGATGGCCGGACCGATAGCCACGCGGACCTCGGCCGGGCTCTCGAACAGCCCGGCGGCCCGGGCCAGGATCCCCGCGGCCAGGCCCCGCCAGCCGGCGTGCACGACGGCCAGGGTCCGCTCCCTCGAGGAAGCCATGACCACCGGGAGGCAGTCCGCCACCAGGACGGCCAGGCCCACGCCCGGCGACCTGGTGGCCAGGGCGTCGGCCCCGGGGATCCGGGAGTCGAGGTCGGCGAAGCCCGCTCCGGCCCTCCCCGGGCCGACCCGGGCGACCGCGGATCCGTGTACCTGCTCGGCGGTGGCGAACGACGGGATGCCCAGCCCCGTGGCCACCAGGACGCGATTCTCCCTGACGTTGCCCGGCGAGTCCTCGACCGAGAAGGACAGGTTCAGGGAGTCGAACGGAGGGGGGCTCGATCCCCCCGAGCGCTCGGTGAAGGCGGCGGAGAACCCCTCCTTCTCGAGCGCCGTGGGGACCAGGGCGTGGCCCCGCCTTCCCAGTCTCCTGCGTTCGAAGGCCATGACGGCCCGATGCTAGCGGGTCGGGCGTCCGGGACCTCGCCGGGTGGGGCCGGGAGATTGGCGTCGGCGGGAGGTACTCCTCGGGGCCGGAAGAGGCGGGGGAAGGTCGCCTCTTGCGACGCACCGAGCC
>JACQTL010000381.1 GCA_016210805.1 Actinomycetota bacterium
ATCCTCGACACCTTCGTGATGGCCCAGCTCCGGGCGGAGGCCACCGTCAGCGCGTTGCGACCGCGCCTTGATCATCTACGCGCCGAGCAGGGGCGCCATGAGATCGACATCCTCGTCGAGCTCCCCGGGTACCGGGTCGTCGGCATCGAGGTGAAGGCAGATTCGGCACCCGGCCGGGGAGCCGCCCGACACCTGATGTGGCTTCGAGGCGAGCTCGGGCAGCGCTTCGTCGCTGGCCTCGTGTTGCACACCGGGCCCAGGCCGTTCGCGATCGATGATCGGATCACCGCGGTGCCGATCTGCGCACTCTGGGGCTGACGTTCGACTGTCGTGGCCAGGCGTTCCCCTGGTACGTGGGCCGCGCGGATGCCAGGCCCGCCGTCGGTGGGCCGGTTGGCCCAGGACGTCGTCGAGTCGAGGTGCCCGATCGGCACTCGTGGTCCTTCCGCCGAGCGCTTGCTAGCCTCGATCCCGGGCCGGCCGTCGCGGCCTGCCCGCGCGTCCACGACGGGGTAGGGGATTGCCGTGGAGCTTCGGAACCTGGGGCTCGGGGATCTGTGGCTGTACGAGGCGATCCACTGCGATCCCCGGATGATGGAGCATCTGGGCGGCCCCCTCCCGCGGGAGGGCCTGGCCGAGAAGCTCCGCCGAGACGTGGCCACCACCGAGGCCGGCGAGACGTGGGTCCTCGTGATCCTCCCCGACGGGCCCCGCGGCCCGGCCGCGGGCACCGTCGCGATCTGGGAGCACGAGTGGAGGGGAGCGCCGATCAACGAGATCGGCTGGATGGTCCTGCCGGAGTTCCAGGGCAGGGGCATCGGCAGCGCGGCGGTCCGCGCGGCCCTCGACCGGGCCCGGAGGGAGGGGCGATGGGACGTGCTCCACGCCTTCCCGCCCCTGTCCAACGCGGCCTCCAACGCGATGTGCCGGAAGATGGGCTTCACCATGGTCGAGGAGTGCGAGTTCGAGTTCCGCGACCGGGTCCTCACCGGCGCGCACTGGCAGCTCGACCTCCGGGCCTCCGCTCGGGCCTGACCCCCCGCGGGGAGCGCCTCCTCGGGGTCCCGTCCGCTTGACAGACGGGCCTCCCGTGGCTTATTTTCCACGCCAGTTAATTAACCGGGAGGTTAGAAACTCTGGGAACGGCGACGCTCGACCCCATAGGCACCAAGTTCGCGGCCCTGGCCGACCCCACCCGGCGGGCGATCCTGGACCGGCTCGCCTCGGGGGAGGCCACGGTCACCGAGCTGGCCGCCCCCTTCGAGATGAGCCTGCCCGCCGTGTCCAAGCACCTCAAGGTGCTGGAGCGGGCCGGGCTGATCTCGCGGAGCCGGGAGGCCCAGCGGCGACCGTGCCGGCTCGAGCCCGTGGCCCTCAAGGAGGTCTCCGACTGGGCGGAGGGCTACCGGCGGCTCTGGGAGGAGCGGTTCGACCGGCTGGACGACTACCTGCGGGAGCTGCAGGGGAAGGAGGAGGACCATGGCCCCGAGTGAGAGCGCCGCCCTTTCCGTGGCCACGCCGTCGGACACCGAGATCGTCCTGACCCGCGTCTTCGACGCGCCTCGCGAGCTCGTCTTCGAGGCCCACAGCTCGTGCGAGCACATGTCGAGGTGGTGGGGCCCGAGGCGCTACGAGGTGGCCAGCTGCGAGATGGACTTCCGGCCGGGAGGGGCGTGGCGGATCGTCCACCGGTCGCTCGACGGCGTCGAGGAGCACGGGTTCCGGGGGAAGTACCTGGAGATCGTCCGGCCGGAGCGGATCGTGTGGACGTTCGAGTGGGAGGGCATGCCCGGCCACGTCTCGGTGGAGACCCTGACCCTGGAGGAGCACGACGGCCGGACCACGCTCACCGCCACCTCCGTCTACGACTCGATCGAGGACCGGGACGCGATGCTCGGATCGGACATGGAGTCCGGCGCGGCCGAGAGCTTCGAGCGCCTCGACGAGCTCCTGGCGACCATGGGCTCGGGCGCCGGCCCCGAGGAGGACCGGAGCATCGTCCTCACCCGCGTGTTCGACGCCCCGCGGGAGGCCGTGTTCGACGCGTGGACCGACCGCGACCACATCGGGGAGTGGTTCGGGCCCACGGGCTTCACCCTCACGATCCACGAGATGGACGTCCGGCCCGGAGGGGTCTGGCGATTCGTCATGCACGGACCGGACGGCACGGACTACCGGAACCGGATCGACTACCGCGAGGTGGCCAGGCCGGAGCGCCTCGCCTACTCCCACGGCTCGGGGGACGAGGCCGACGCGGGACGGTTCGAGACGACCGTGACCTTCGAGGAGGAGGAGGGGAAGACCCGGCTCACCCTGCGCATGGTCTTCGACTCGGCCGAGGAGCGCGACCGCAACGTCGAGTTCGGAGCCATCGAGGGCGGCAACCAGACCCTCGAGCGCCTGGAGGAGCACCTGGCGGGGGCCACCCGGTAGGGACCGCCCGGGCTACCCGGCGATGGCCCGGGCCAGCTCCTCCACGGCCTCGAGGTTGTGGCCGGGGAGGAACACGTCGACGAAGGGAAGGGCCGTGGCCATGCCCCGGGCCAGGGGCTCGTAGCGGGGGCTGCCCTTCAGCGGGTTCACCCAGACCACCCGGTGGGCCAGGCGGGACAGGCGGGCCATCTGGGCGCGCAGGAGGTCGGGGTCGCCCCGCTCCAGCCCGTCGGAGCACAGCACGACGACGGCGCCCCGGAGCCCCGAGCGCTGGCCCCACCGGTCCACCAGCTCCTTCAGCGACTCGCCGATCCTCGTGCCGGCCTCCCAGTCCTCCACCCGCCGGGCCACCTCGCGCAGGGCCCGGTCCGGGTTCCTGGTCCGCAGGGCCCCGGTCACCCGGGTGAGACGGGTGCCGAAGCAGAACACCTCCACGCGGCCGCCGGCGGCCATCGAGGCGAAGCCGAACTGGAGGAGCTGGCGGGAGTACGGGGCCATGGACCCGGAGACGTCGAGCAGGAGGGTCAGGGGCCGGGGCCGGATCCGGCGAGCCTTCCAGGCCCGGTCGAAGGGCTCCCCCTCGGTCCGGAGCGACCGGCGCAGGGTTCGCCGGAGGTCGAACCGGCTCCCGTCCGGCGCGTTCCGCAACCGCCGGGCCCGCCGGGTCGGCGCGGCCACGGCGATCCGCCGGATCAGGGCCGCCGTCCGGGCCCGCTCTTCCTCGGACAGATCCTCGAACGACCTCCGCCGGAGGATCTCGATCTCGCTGGCCACGATCCGGGCGGCGGTCCGGCCCTCCGGCTCCTCCCCGGCATCGCCCGGCCGCCACGACGGCGCGGGGGGCGGGGCGTCGACCGACCCCGGCGTCCGGCGGTCGTGCGGCGACGGGCCCTGCTCCCGGGGTGGGGGCTCCTCCCCGGCGGCGGGACGCCCGAAGTAGGCCTCGAACGCCCTGTCGAACGGCTCGATGTGCTCCCGGCTCGCGACGAGCGTGGAGCGACCGGCCCAGTAGAGGCTCTCCGGCTCGAGCGGGCGGAGCACGGCGGCCGCCCGGCAGAAGGAGAGGATGCGCCCGGTCCCGACGGGCAGGCCCCGGCCCCGGAGGTACCGGCCGAACCCGACCAGCCGGTCGAGCGGCTCAGCCGGCCGGGGCATCCCCCACCACCTCGGCGATGCGCGACCCCACCGTCTCCAGGTCCTCGTGGTCCTTGAGGACGGCTCCCAGGGTGGCCGTGGCCACCTCGCCGTCCAGCCGGTCCGCCCCGAGGAAGGCCAGCGCCCGGGCCCAGTCGATCGTCTCGGCGACCCCGGGGCGCTTGGCCAGGTCCAGGTCGCGGAGCCGTCCGACGGCCGCGGCCACCTGCCGGGCCAGCGCCTCGGGCACCTCCGGCGCGCGGACCCGCACGATCTCGACCTCCCGCTCGAGCGAGGGGTGCTCGACCCAGTGGTACAGGC
>JACQTL010000012.1 GCA_016210805.1 Actinomycetota bacterium
ATCGCGCACCAAGCCCTGAGTGGCGAGGGGCAGAATCGAACTGCCGACACCGCGGTTTTCAGCCGCGTGCTCTGCCAACTGAGCTACCTCGCCCTTGCGCGGGTGACGGGCTTCGATCCCGCGATCTCCGCCTTGACAGGGCGGTGAGGACTCCAGGCTCCTCCACACCCGCACGCTTGCTATTCCGTTCCACCCAGCTCGGGCGGGCGTGCCCCCAGCGGGATTCGAACCCGCGTCGCCGCCTTGAAAGGGCGGGATCCTGGGCCGCTGGACGATGGGGGCGCGACGCTCCCGCGCTCGGTCGCCCCGAGTCCCGGGGGCAGCCGAGAGAGTATATCGCCGGGTGTCTCCTCCACACCCCGTCGTGCGCTGTTGTCACGTCCCCCCCGACACCCTAGGCTTCCTCCGCATCGGGCCTCTTCACGGAGTGTGTATTGGACGCTGACGTCAAGGATCGGATCCGCCGCTTCATCGCCGAGGAGGTGCTGTTCGACGAGGGTCGCCAGGTGGGGGACCGGGACGAGCTCCTCGGCGACGTGCTCGACTCGCTGGCGCTCCTTCAGCTCGTCGAGTACATCGAGCAGCAGTTCGGTTTCGAGGTGGACGACGCTGAGATGGTCCCCGAGAACTTCCGGACCCTCGACGACTTGGAGCGCTACGTCCGTTCCCGGACGTCCTGAACCCGGCGTGGGGAGGCAGCCCGCGGGCGGCCCCGGGAGCCTCGAATGACCTTCCTCCTCCATGGCTACCTGGAGCGATCCGCCGCCGCCCGGCCCGACCATCCGGCCGTGGTCACGGATGAGCGGACGCTCGCCTACGCCCAGCTCGACGGGATGGCCTCCCGGGTATCCTCGGCCCTCGTCCGGGCCGGTGTCCGGCGGGGGGACCGGGTCGCCCTGTTCGCCCCGAAGCGCGCCGAGACCGTCGCCGCCCTGTACGGGATCCTGAAGGCCGGCGCGGCCTACGTGCCGATCGATCCCGGGTCCCCGGCCCCCCGGGCCGGGTACATCGCCAGGGACTGCTCCGTGGCCGCGGTGGTGGCCGACGCCGACCGGCTCGCCGTCCTGGGGCCCGAGATCGAAGGGGAGGACGTCCACCTGGTCCTGGACCTCGACGCGCTGGACGAGCTCCCCGAGCCGTCCGCGGACCGGCCGGAGGCCGTCGACACCGACCTCGCATACATCCTCTCCACCTCGGGGTCCACCGGGCACCCGAAGGGGGTGATGCTCTCCCACCGCAACGCCGGGACCTTCGTGGAATGGGCGGCGGGCGCGCTGGGCCTGCGAGCCGACGACCGGTTCTCCGGACACGCGCCCCTGCACTTCGACCTGTCGGTCTTCGACCTTTACGCCTCGGCCAGGGTCGGGGGCACGCTCTACCCGCTCTCCCCGCAGGACATGAGCATGGGCCTCGAGTCCGCGGAGCTCGTCCACCGGCACGCCCTGACCGTGTGGTACTCGGTGCCATCCGCGCTCGTGATGTGGGTAACCCAGGGGCGGGTCGATCCGGCGGCCCTTTCCTCCCTCCGCCACGTGGTGTTCGCGGGAGAGGTCTTCCCCACGCCCTACCTGCGGCGGCTGGCCGGGCTCCTCCCCGGCGCCACCCTGCACAACTGGTACGGGCCCACCGAGACGAACGTGTGCACCCATTACGTGGTCGGCGAGCTCCCGGAGGGCTCCGACGAGCCGATCCCGATCGGCCGGCCCTGCGCGAACTACGATTGCTTCGCCGTGGCCCCGGACGGGACGCTCGCCGGGCCGGGACAGGAGGGGGAGCTCTACGTGCGAGGGTCGGGCGTGATGCTGGGGTACTGGGGCCAGGCCGAGAGGACGGCCGAGGTCCTGGTCCAGAACCCCCTGCACGACCTGCGGCCCGACCCCTGCTACCGGACCGGGGACCTGGTGGTGCCGACGGACGACGGCGCCTTCCGGTTCCTGGGCCGGCGCGACCATCAGGTCAAGACCAGGGGGTACCGGGTGGAGCTCGGGGAGGTGGAGGCGGCAATCCACGCCCACCCCGCCGTCCGGGAGGCGTGCGTGGTGGCAGTGCCGGACGAGCGGATGGGCCACTCGCTGCTCGCCTACGTCGCGCTGGCCGAGGGGTCGGAGCTCTCGCCGATCCAGCTCCGCCGGCACGTCTCCGAGCGCCTCCCTCGATACATGGTGCCCTCGGATGTCCGGGTCGAGGCTGCCCTGCCCCGAACGTCGACCGGGAAGGTCGACCGGCAGGCCCTGGCCAAGATGGCCGCGGAGGAGGGGTGAGCGTGGACCTGTCCCCCCGCCCCGAGGACGCCCCCTGGCTCTCCGAGGACCAGCTCTCCTTCCGGGAGGGGGTGGTCCGGTTCGCCCGGGAGCAGCTCGCCGAGGAGGCCGCGGACCGGATGGCCAGGGACCGGGAGAGCGAGTTCTGGCGGGAGGGATGGGACCGGTGCGGCCGGTACGGGATCCAGGGCCTCCCGGCCCCCGAGGAGCACGGCGGCGGCGGTGCCGACGTGCTCACCACGATGGTCGGGCTGGAAGCGCTCGGCTACGGGTGCCCGGACGGAGGGCTGGTCTTCTCCATCAACGCCCACATGTGGTCGGCCCTGGTCCCGGTGTGGAAGCACGGCTCCGCGGAACAGCGCCGCCGGTGGCTGCCCGGCCTGGCGTCGGGCGAGCTGATCGGGATCCACGCCATCACCGAGCCGGAGGCGGGCTCGGACGCCTTCGCCATGACCTCCCGGGCCCGGCGGGACGGCGAGGGGTGGGTCATCGACGCCCGGAAGACCTTCATCTCCAACGCCCCCGTGGCCGACCTCCTCATCGTGTTCGCCCGGACCTCGGAGGGGACCGGCCCCATCGGGCTCACCCCCTTCCTCGTGGAGGGCGGCTCGGCGGGGGTCTCCGTGCGGCCCCTGGAGAAGATGGGCCTGCGCACCTCCCCGATGGGCGAGGTGGCCCTGGACGGGGTCAGGGTCGGTGACGACGCCGTGCTGGGCCGGGAGGGCAAGGGCGCGCGCGTGTTCCAGACGTCGATGGACTGGGAGCGGGCCCTGATCATGTCCGCCCAGGTCGGCGCGATGCAGCGGGTCACCGAGCGGTCGATCGCGTACGCGAAGGAGCGCCGGCAGTTCGGCCAGGCCATCGGGAAGTTCGAGGCCGTGGCCTTCCGGATCGCCGACATGAAGATGCGCCTGGACGCCGCCCGGGCCCTCCTGTTCCGGGCCGGGTCGGTGATGGACGCCGGTCGCGACGCCTCGGCCGCGGCCGCGGAGGCCTAGGTCTTGGTCTCCGAGGCCTCGGTCAGCACGCTCCTCGACGCGCTCCAGTTC
>JACQTL010000049.1 GCA_016210805.1 Actinomycetota bacterium
GCGAACTCCAGGAACAGCACGGTGGCGTAGTACTGCTTGTCCCTCCCCCGCCGGTCCACCGGGTAGACGGTCGCGGCGAAGAACAGCAGCGCGGTCAGGGAGGCCAGGGGGAGCGAGACCCCGTCCACGCCCACCGCGTACCCGACGCCCAGGGTGGGGATCCAGTCGACCGACTCCACCAGGTCGAACCCGGGTCCGGGGTCGTAGAGGAACCAGGCCCACACCAGGAGGACCAGGGGCGCGACGGTGGCCCCGACCGCCGTCCATCTCACCAGCCGGGCCCGGCCCGCCGGCAGAAGCGCCACCGCCACGGCCGCGGCCAGGGGGACGAAGATCACCGCAGAGAGCACGCCATCACCTCCACACGGCCACCAGGACGGCCACGACGACCCCCACGGCGACGATCAGGTAGTACTGGTGGGCCAGGCCGGTCTGGAGCCGCCGGCTCCCTCTGCCCGCCACGCCGACCCCGTCGGCCAGACCCTCGACCGCGCCGTCCACCGCGCGCTCGTCCGTGACCCGGGAGCGCCCGGCCAACCGGAGAGCTCCCCCGGCCACGGCCCTGACCAGCCCGTCGACGCTCCACTCCACCCTCAGCGACAGCAGGCGGGAGGCGGCCTGGCCCACCCTCGCCGCGGCCCTGACGCCGGCGTCGACCACCCGGTCGTCCACGCGGGCCAGGAGCCTCGAGACGGCGAGGACCGGGTCCACCACCGCCACGCGGGCGAGCGCGGGGATGCCGAGCCATCCGGCCGCGGCCGTCCGGACCCCGGGCGAGAGGCCGAGGCCGAAGAGGGCGTCCCTTCGCTCGGCGAGAAAGACCAGGCCGGCTCCGGCGGCCACGATGGCCAGCGAGGCGGCGAGCTCCCAGGCGGCGCCGGAGGCGAGCTCTCCTCCCGTGGCCCCCTCGACCAGGCCCCGGGCCCCCGGGAGCCACAGGAGCCCGAGGAGCACGCTCGCCCCGGCCAGGACCCCGAGGCTCCCCAGCTCCACGGGCGACGGCCGGCCACCGGCGACGCGGGGGGAGCCCCGGCCGAACGCCAGGACGTGCAGGCGCCCCGCGTAGGCCGCGGACAGGAACCCGGCCAGGAGGACCCCCGCTCCCAGCCATCCGGCCCGGTGGACGGCCGCGGCCAGGACGGCCTCCTTCGACCAGGCGCCCCCCAGCGGCGGGACGGCGGCCAGGGCCAGCGCCCCCACGCCGAACAGCGTCGCCGCCCTGGGGAGGGCCCTCCCGAGCCGGAGGCGGGCCAGGTCGCCGGTCCCGGCGGCGTGCAGGGCGACGCCCGCCCCCAGGAACAGGAGGGCCTTGAAGGCGGCGTGGGCCACGAGGTGGGCGCCGGCCGCCGCGGTGGCCCCCGCCCCCACGGCGACCAGCATCAGCCCGTACTGCGCGGAGGTCGAGGCGGCCAGGGCGCGCTTCAGCTCCCCCTGCAGGAGGGCGACCAGCCCGCCGGCCAGGGCCGTGGCCAGGCCCAGCCCGGCGATGGCCGGGCCGAGCCAGCCGGCGGCCCCCAGCGCGGGAGCCAGGCGGGCCAGCACGTACGCGCCGGCCGCCACCATCGTGGCCGAGTGAAGGAGCGCGGACACCGGGGTGGGGCCGGCCATCGCCGAGAAGAGCCACGGCGAGAAGGGCAGCTGGGCCGACTTCCCCGCCGCGGCCAGGAGGAGCCCGGCCGCCGCGACGTGGGCCAGGTTCCCCTCCAGGGACCCCAGCCCGTCGAACGACAGGGATCCCGTCCCCGCGAGCAGGGCCCCGGCGGCGAGGTAGAGGCCGAGGTCGCCGAAACGGGTGGTCACGAAGGCCTGCGCGGCGGCGGTGGGGTTCTCCCGGTCCCGCCAGCGGTGGGCGATGAGCGCCCAGGAGCACGCCCCCACCAGCTCCCACCCGATCAGGAGCGTCAGGAGGTCGGCGGCGAGGACCAGGAGCTCCATCGCGCCCACGAAGAAGGCCATGAGGGCCAGGAGGCGGGCCCGGCCGGGACCCTCCTCGCTCGCCGCCGCGAAGGCGATCACGGGGGCGGCGATCGCAGGGACCAGGACGACCATGACCCTGGCCAGCCCCGAGGCCTCCAGCGAGAGGCCCAGCACCGGGCCCCACGAGAGCCCGGCGGACGGCTCGGCCGCGGCGGCCCAGGCGCCGGCGCCGAGCGCCCCGACGACGCCGGCCACGGCCAGAGGTCCGAGGAGCCGCTCCCGACGGTGGAGGAGCGCCACCGCGACGGCCGCGGCGGAAGGCACGAGGACGACGGCCCAGAGCATCCGGTCAGCCCCTCAGCCGCTTGACCTTCTCGGTCATGTCGGCCTTCCGGATCCGGTAGATGCCCACGATCAGGGCGAACCCGATCGCGGCCTCCACGGCCATCACGGTCATGATCACGACCACGAGGAGGGAGCCCTTCGGCGGCCCGCCGGCGGCGATCGACCAGAGCGAGACGGCGGCGAGGATCGCGCCGTTGATCATCAGCTCGAGCCCCATCATGATCATCACGAACGTCTGCTGGCTGAGGGCCCCGTAGACCCCGATCCCGAACAGGGCCGCGGCCACGACGAGGAGCGCCTCGAGGGTCACTGCTCCCCTCCCGGCGGTTCCGACCCCTCCTGGGCATCGCCGAACCGCCCCCGGCGGGAGGCGATGGCCACCGCCCCGATCATCGTGGCCAGGAGGGCCACTCCGGCGGTCTGGAAGACCACCATGGAGTCGCCGAGGAGCTCGACCCCGAGCTCCGCGGTGGGCTCCGACGCCGTGACCGGCCGGATCGGGAACTCGGCGAGGAGCCCCACCGCGGCGAGTCCCAGGAAGGCCCCCACCCCGGCGGTCACCGCCATGCGGTGCTGGTGGACCATCGTCATGGGGTTCAGCCCGGCCGGGTTCATCATGAACATGACCATGAAGACGGCCATGATCGTCATCTCCCCGGCCATCATCAGGAGGAGGACCAGGCCCAGGAACTCCGCCGAGAGAAGGACAAGGATCATCCCCACGCCCACGAAGGAGGCCAGCAACCAGTAGGCGGCCCGGACCATCGAGTCGGCCCTGAACACCCGCCATGCCGAGACCACGGAGGCGGCGGCCAGGATCCAGAAGGCCACGTCGACGGGGAGCGAGCGGTCGGTCACAGCGCGAGGATCCCTCCGGTGAACACGTCCACCAGGGCCAGGGGGATCAACACCGCCCAGGCCACCACGACGAACCGCTCCGGCCGGATCCGCGGGAGCAGGTGGCCCGCGGAGACCAGCACGACCAGGAGCGCGAGGGTCTTGATCGACGTCCAGGCCCATCCGGGGAGCCAGGGCCCCTGCCAGCCCCCCAGGAAGCAGGCCGCCCCCATCGCCGACACCGTGACCAGCACGGAGGCCCTGGCCACCCGCCAGACCAGGAGGTGGGCCCCGGAGGCCTCGGCCGAGGTCCCCCCGGCCAGGTCGGCCCCGTCGGGGAGGGCGAGGGGCCCCCAGAACGCCAGGCCCATGGCGGCCACCAGGTAGAGCGGCAGCCCGAGGGGCTGGCGGACCACGTTCCACAGACCCTCCTGGGACGAGACGATGTCGCCGACCCCCAGGGACTCCGCGGGGAGGGCCACGGCGATCAGCACCAGGGCGAGGGGCATCTCGTAGGACAGGGCCTGGGCCACGAACCGGTACCCGCCCACCAGGGGGAGGGCCGAGTTCGCCGACCAGCCGTGCAGGAAGACGGCCACCATGACCAGGGCCATGGCCGCGCCGAAGAGGACGATCCCGGCCGAGACGTCGGCCACGGCCAGGCCGGCGTCGAGCGGCACCACGACTATCCCGGCCGCGGCGAGCCCGAGGAGCATCGCGGGGGCCAGGGCCCAGGCCCGGGCGTCGGGCCGCTCCGTCACCGTGCGCTCCTGGAGCAGGAGCAGGGCGGCCCGGCGGATCGGGAGGACCAGGACGCCGGACCCGAGGCGGCCTCCGGAAACGGTCGTGCGGACGACCGTGTCGAGCACGGCCACGGCGTAGACGCCGGCCCCGAAGACGGCGCCGAGCACGAGCGGGGCGGCCCACCAGGAGGTGTACGTCACCTTCATGAGGCCACCGCCCGGGTCCGGTCGGCCAGCGCGGCCTCCTCCAGGTCGAGGTCCAGGCTCACCACGGTGGCCACGGCGTCGCCCCACTCCAGGCCGGCCAGGTTCCCGGGGAGGAGCTCGAGGAGCCGTCCCGGGCCGCTCGAGCCGTCGCCCAGCGGGCCGCGGGGACCCTCCGCGCGTCCGGACGGCCCGGCCAGGCGGTCGCCGGCCCGGGCGGCCAGGTCCAGGGACGCCGCGGCCTCGTCCAGGCGCTGCCGCCACCGGGCCCTCGCATCGCCCTCGTCCCGGACCACCGGCTCGAACCCGAGCGCCGCGTACGCGGGGTCGTCCAGCCTCGCGTCCTCCGCCCGGCCGGCGGCCCGGGCCACCGGCCCGGTGCCCTCGAGCTGCCCGGGGTCGATCCGGCCGATGCCTCCCGTGGACCACGACAGGACCCGGGTCCGGCGGAGGGTCCGGGCCAGGGCCCGGACGGCACCCGCGTCGCCCGGCTCCGCCCGGACGGCCAGCCGGAGCACGCGGATCCCCAGCGCGGCCAGGCCGGTCGCGTGCAGGGCGTCGGCCAGCCAGCCCAGGTGGGACCGGGCCCTGGCCACCTCGAGCTCGGCCACGGGCACCGGCTCGCGGAGGGCCCGGAGGAA
>JACQTL010000386.1 GCA_016210805.1 Actinomycetota bacterium
CCCCCACCCCCGCCCGCAGGGCGCCCCCGGCGATGGCTCCCGCCGCTCGCCGTGCTCGGCGTGGTCCTCGCGCTCGTCCTGGGCGGCTACGCGGCGGCGGTGGCCGTCCAGCCCGGCGCCGGGCCCCCCGTGCAGGTGACCCAGGGCCTCAGGGTCTTCCCGCTCCCCGGATGGGAGGTGGCCCAGAGCCCGTTCGCCGACATCGACAGCGTGCGCCTCACCAAGGGGAGCGGCACCCTGGACGTGCTGGCCTCGCCGTTCGAGGGGGCGGTCGAGGGCCTCTACGAGCTCTACGCCACGCGCTTCCTGGAGCCCGGGGCCCGCCAGCTCCGGGTGGCCCGGCCGGCCCTGGTCGAGCTGGAGAGCGGCGTCGTCGCCCTCCGGGGAGGCTACGTCGGGCTGTTCGGCGACGTGGCCTCGGCGATCGAGGGAGAGATCACCGTGCTGATCTCTCCCGGCGGGCTGGGGGTCGTCTTCGACGCCTGGTCCGGGCAGGGCCAGCTCAACCGGACGATCGAGGAGGCCCGGCGGATGATCGACGGGGCGGAGGTGGCCTAGCGGTGGCCGACCCCCCCGGCTCCGGGACCGCCGTCTCCGCGCTGCGCCGCCCCAGCTGGGGCCACCAGACCACCCTGTTCCAGCTCCGGGAGCCCTCCTTCTGGCTCTTCGCGGTCGTCCTCCTGGTGACCGGGTACCTGACCGTCGCGGAGCAGAACCTCTTCCGCCAGGTCGCGCCGGGAGGGTGGGCGCTGTCCTGGTTCCTCCTGGCCTTCTACGCGATACCCGTCTTCCTGGTCGTGTACCTCCTCGACCTGTACGAGCGGGAGCCGCTCTCCCTGGTCCTGGGCTCGCTCCTGTGGGGGGGCATCGCCGCCACCCAGCTCTCCGCCTACGCGAACACGTTCTGGGGGGAGGTGATCCTCCGCCTGGGCGGGCCGGAGTTCGCCGCGGAGTGGACGGCCGCCCTCACGGCGCCGTTCATCGAGGAGACGATGAAGTACCTGGGCGTCGTCCTCGTGTACCTGATCGCCCGGGGCGAGGTCGACGACCTCTTGGACGGCTTCGTGTTCGGGGCCATGTCCGGCCTGGGGTTCGCCGTGGTGGAGGACGTCTTCTACTTCATCGGCGCCTTCGGCGGGGATCCCGGTGGAGTCCTCCTGGGCTTCTACGTCAGGGTCATCGGGAGCGGCCTCTACACCCACGTCCTGTGGACGGCGGTGTCGGGGATGGGGCTCGCGTACTTCGTGTCGCGGCGGGCCGACGCCCCGTTCCGCCGCCGGCTCTCGGTGGCGGCCGGGCTGCTCGCCCTGGCGATGCTCGGCCACTTCCTGTGGAACTCGCCGCTCCTGAACCTGTTCCCCGACGCGCTGGACACCGTGGGGGACTGGGTCCAGATCCTCTTCGCGCTGGCCGTGAAGGGTGTCCCGATGCTCGCCTTCGTGGTGGCCGTGGTGAGGCTGGCCCACCGCCGGGAGGCCAGGCTCCTCCGCTCCGCCCTGGCCACGGAGGTGGGCCACGAGGGCCTGACCGCCGAGGAGCTGGACGTCCTGGCCGACTCGAAGCGCCGGCGGGCCGCCCGGCGCGACATGGCCCGCCGGGCGGGGCCCGGGGCCGCGGGCCTGCTGAAGCGGCTCCACCGGGCCCAGATCAACCTGGCCATGATCTCCACGCGCGTCGGAGCCGATCACCCCGACCTGGTCCGCCAGCGCCAGTTCTGCAAGTCGCTCAGGGACGCCCTGACGGCCATGCCGGCCGCCGCCCCGGCCGCCGCCCCGCC
Organism: Actinomycetota bacterium; assembly: GCA_016210805.1. GTDB lineage: Bacteria > Actinomycetota > UBA4738 > UBA4738 > JACQTL01. Next base: position 1,778 of record JACQTL010000386.1, read on the forward strand.
GCCTCCGGCCGGCGGGCCGGCCTGGGTCGCCACCCACCGGGTGCCGCCCGAGGGTCTCCCGGCGTGGGCCACGCCCGATCCATCGACCGCTCCGACGGCCCTGGCCGGCGGCCTGGACCTCGCCCTGGTCGACAGGCGGGGCGACTGGGCGTTGGTCCGGGCGTCGAACGGGTGGACCGGGTGGGTGGACGCCAGGCGCCTGGTGTCGCCGGCCTGACCCCGCAGAGCCTTGCCCGGGCCACGGCCGGGCCGCTAGGGTGGGGAGCCTCAGGACCTGCCCGGCAGCCGAGCGCAGTGGAGGGGGAACACGTGTCCGAGGTCCGTTTCTGCGCCAGCTGCGGCACCCCTCGGACCGGGGCCGAGGCGTTCTGCCTGAACTGCGGGACCCGGTTCCCGGACGGGCCCGCGCCCGCCG
>JACQTL010000382.1 GCA_016210805.1 Actinomycetota bacterium
CTGTGGGGGGGGATCCGGACCGAGGGGGTGGGGGAGCGGGTCGCCCCCCAGGTCAAGGTCCACGGGTCCGTCCTGCTGGGCCTCAGCGTGCTGACCAAGGCCGGGGGGTACTGGCTGGGCCGCTACGACCTCCTGCTGTCCCCCCGGGGGACGGTGACCGGCGCCTCGTACACCGACATCCACGCCCAGCTGCCCGCCCTGACCCTCCTCGTGGTGATCGCCGCGGTCACCTCGCTCCTCTTCCTGGTGAACATCAGGTTCAGGGGCTGGGCCCTGCCGGTGATCGGGCTCGTCCTCCTCGGCGCGACGTCGATCATCGCCGGGGCGATCTACCCGGCGGCGATACAGAAGTTCCAGGTCGACCCCCAGGAGCTCCAGCGGGAGCGCGAGTTCATCCAGCGCAACATCGACGCCACCAGGTTCGCGTTCGGGCTGGACGGGATCGAGACCACCAACGTGACCGCTAGGGGTGAGGTGACCGCCGAGGACGTGGAGGCCAACCGGGCCACGATCGAGAACATCCGGGTGTGGGCCCCCGACAAGCTGAAGGAGAACTACGAGCAGCTCCAGCGGAGCCGGCAGTTCTACGAGTTCCCCGACCCGCTGGGTCCCGACGTCGACCGGTACATCCTGGACGGCGAGCAGCGCGTGGTGATGATCGCCGCCCGGGAGATCCGGCAGAACGGGATCCCCGAGACGGCCCGGACCTGGCAGAACGAGCATCTCGTGTACACCCACGGGTACGGGGTGGTGGCCAACCGGGTGGACGTGGCCACGAACGAGGGGTCGCCGGTGTTCATCGTCCGGGACATCCCGCCGACCGGCACCGGACCCGTGCCGGAGGAGCCCCGGATCTATTTCGGGGAGAGCTCGGACGTCCCCTTCCTCGTGGTCAACACCGAGGCCGAGGAGCTCGACTACCAGGGCACGGCCCAGGACGACCAGGAGTTCGTGCCCTACGCGTACGAGGGCCAGGGGGGCATCCGGATGGGCGGCCTCCTGAACCGGCTCCTGTTCGCCTGGCGCTACCGGGACGTCAACCTCCTCATCTCCAGCCTGATCACCGGCGACAGCCGGGTCATCATCAACGGCGACATACAGGTCCGGATCCCGAAGGCCGCGCCGTTCCTGGTCTACGACAAGGACCCCTACGTGGCCGTGGTCGATGGGCGGATCGTCTGGATCCAGGACGCCTACACGGTCACGGAGCGCTTCCCGTACTCGGAGGAGGTCGACCTGGCCGCGGCCACCGGCGGAGATCTCCAGGGGAAGGCCAACTACATCCGCAACTCCGTGAAGGTCGTGGTCGACGCGTTCAACGGGACGATGGCCTACTACGTCGTCGATCCCACCGACCCGGTGATCCAGGTCTGGCAGCGGGCCTTCCCGGACCTGTTCAGGCCGGCCTCCGAGATCACGGACGACCTCCGGGCCCACTTCCGGTACCCCGAGGACCTCTTCCTGGTCCAGGCCGCCCAGTACACCCGGTACCACGTCGAGGAGCCGACGGTCTTCTACGGGGGGACCGACCGGTGGGCCGTCCCGGCCGACCCCGGCGCCTCGAGCGGCCAGGACGAGCGGCGGGTGCCGCTGCGTCCCTACTACGTCCAGATGCGGCTGCCCGGCGAGGCCGACGAGGAGTTCGTGCTGTTCCTCCCGTTCACCCCGGAGGGCCGGGAGATCATGGTGGCCTGGCTGGCCGCCAAGTCCGACCCCGAGGAGTACGGGCAGCTGGAGACGATCGAGCTCCCGGCCGGGCAGAACATCACCGGGCCGACCCAGGCCTTCACCCAGATCAACCAGGACCGCGCGTTCTCGTCGGAGCGAACCCTCCTCGGGCAGACCGGATCGACCGTGCTGTTCGGGAACCTGCTGGTGGTACCGATCGATGAGGCGTTCCTCTACGTGCAGCCGGTGTACGTCCGTTCGGACCAGACGAACGCGTTCCCCGAGCTGAAGCGGGTCGTGGTGGTGAACGGGGGGCGGGTGGGGATCGGCACGACGCTGGACGAGGCCCTGGCCGGGACGCTGGGCACGGCCCCGCCGCCCGGGGACGGGGACGGGGACGGCGGGGAGCCGCCCACCGGGACCATCGACGAGCAGATCGCCGCGCTGATCGAGGAGGCCCTCGTGCACTTCGACCTGGCCCAGCAGGCCCTGGCCGCCGGCGACCTGGGCACCTACCAGCGGGAGACCGAGGAGGCCGAGCGCCTGATCCAGGAGGCCGCCGAGCTTCTCGGCACGGCGGTGACCACGCCCTCGCCCGAGCCGTCGCCGTCGCCCGAGCCCGAGCCCACCGGCTGACCGGCGGGTTGGCGCCGAGGGGCGCCGTTGTTAGCATCCTTCTGCGGGGTGGAGCAGTCCGGTAGCTCGCTGGGCTCATAACCCAGAGGTCGCAGGTTCAAATCCTGCCCCCGCGACGAACGGGAAGCCGCAGGTCACCGGCCTGCGGCTTCTTTCACGAGCGCGCAAGGC
>JACQTL010000392.1 GCA_016210805.1 Actinomycetota bacterium
GCCGGTGGCCCTGACCCTGCTGCTTCCCTCGTCGGGCCGGGCGGATTCGAACCGCCGACCTCTTGACCCCCAGTCAAGCGCGCTAACCAAGCTGCGCCACGGCCCGTACCACGTGATTGTACCGGGTGGCAGGTCGGGCCCACCGAGGGGGACTCCCGATCCGTACTAGTCCATCATGGACTAGTGGCGGCGGCGGGGCCCGGGTGTCGGCCCTGAGCGGCGGCGGGCCCTGAACCGCAGGCGGACCGGGATCCCCCACAGGGCGAAGGCCGCTCGGAGGCGGTTCTCCAGGAACCGGCGGTACCCGGCCTCGGGGGGCTTCCCACCGAACAGGACGAACGACGGCGGCCCGGCGGAGACCTGCGTGCCGTACCGGAACCGGGATACCCCGCGTGGCGGGGGGCGCTCGTCCTGGGCCTCCTGGAGGACCCGGTTCACCTCCGAGGTCGGGGCCCGGTACGACCAGTGCGCGTGCCGGTCGAGGAGGACCGACGGGATCCGCCGGACCCCCCGTTCGGACAGGGCCGAGGTCCGGAGCACGGGGGCCCGGGCGAAGGGCACGAAGGCCTCGGCCAGGTCCTTGAACAGCGGGTCCTTCTCCTCGGACGGGAGGAGGTCCCACTTGTTCGCCGCCACGACCAGTCCCCGGCCGGCCTCCATCACCCGGGCGGCGATGTGCTTGTCGTCGGCCGTGACCCCCTCGCCGGCGTCGATCACGAGCAGCGCGACGTGGGACCGGTCTATGGCCCGGGCCGACCGGACCAGGCCGTAGTAGTCGAGGCCCTGCATCCGTCCGGCCTTCCGCAGGCCGGCCGTGTCCACGAACCGCACCGGGCCGGCCTCCCACTCGACCACCGCGTCGACGGCGTCGCGGGTCGTCCCGGCCTCCTCGAAGACGACCGAGCGTTCCTCCCCGACCAGCCGGTTGAACAGCGACGACTTCCCCACGTTGGGCCGGCCCACCAGGGCGAAGCGCGGCTCCCCCTCCACCTCCGCCTCGGCGGGGGCCTCGGGGAGGATCTCGAGGATCCGGTCCAGGAGGTCCCCGGCGGCCCGCCCGTGGAGCGCCGACACCGGGAACGGCTCCCCCAGGCCGAGGCCGTAGAACGCGGCGACGTCGGCCTCGTCGCGCTCGGCGTCCACCTTGTTGGCCACCAGGAGGACCGGGACCGGCGCGCCCTGGAGGCGCCGGGCCAGGTCGGCGTCCTCCTCCTGTATCCCGGTCTGGGCGTCGACCACGAGGAGCACGAGATCCGCGCCGGCGGCGGCCCGCTCGGCCTGGGCCGAGACCAGACCCTCTATCCCCCCGGCCCTCCGGAGGAAGCCGCCCGTGTCCACCAGCAGGAAGGACCGTCCCCTCCATGTCGCCGTGATCTCCACCCGGTCGCGGGTCACGCCCGGCTGCTCGTGGGCGATGGCCTCCCGACGGCCGAACAGGCGGTTGACCAGGGTCGACTTCCCGACGTTCTGGCGCCCGACCACCGCGACCCTGGGCAGGCGCGGCGCGGCGATCACCCGGTGCCCCCGGCCGGCGTCGCCGGGTCGATCCGATGCGAGGCGGTCGCCCCCCAGGCGGGCCCGGACCACGGACAGGGCCTCCTCCAGGACCTCGTCGGCCGACCGGCCGGAGGTGTCCACGCGGATCGCGTCGGGGGGTGGCACGAAGGGGTTCACCCTGGCATCCCTCTCGTCCCGGGCGGCCAGGGCTCGGGCCAGGGCCTGGTCGGGGGCTCCGCCGCCCCGCTCGGCCATCCTCCTGGCGGCCCGCTCGACCGTGTCGGCCACCAGGAAGATCTTCACCTCGGCGTCGGGGAAGACCACCGAGCCGATGTCCCTGCCCTCCATCACCGCGCCTCGGGCTCCGAGGTCCCGCTGGAGGTCGCGCATCCGCCGCCGGACCTCGGGGTGGCTGCTCACGGCGGACACGGCCTCCTCCACCTCGGCGGTGAGGAGCTCAGCCCCTGGGGGCTCCCCCTCCACGGTGAGCCGGGCCGGCGACTCACCCGCGGAGAGCCCGAACCGCATCCCGTCCAGGAGCCTCCCCAGCGCCTCCCCGTCGGAGGGCGGCACCTCCTTTTCCAGGGCGAGGCGGGTCAGCGCCCTGTACATCAGCCCGGTGTTCACGTAGTCCAGGCCGAGGGCGGCCGCCAGGCGCCGGGCCAGCGTGCTCTTCCCGGACCCCGCCGGGCCGTCGACGGCCACGATGGGCCCCCGGCTCACGCCACCTCCACCCGGGCCCCGAGGCGGGACAGGGTCCGCAGGAACCCCGGGAACGAGACCTCCGCCCACTCGATCCCCTCCACCTCGCACGGCCCGCGGGCTCCCAGGGCGGCCACGGCCAGGGCCATGGCCAGCCTGTGGTCGCTGCGGGCCTCCGCCCGGCCGCCGTCCAGGCCGCCCCCTCCCACCACCAGCGCGTCCCCCTCCGCCGCCGCCCGGCCTCCCAGGGCCCTGATCCCCTCGGCCATCCCGGCCAGGCGATCGCTCTCCTTCACCCTGAGCTCGCCGGCCCGCTCGAACCGCGACTCCCCGGGGGCGTGGCAGGCCACCGCGGCCAGGGCCGGCACCTCGTCGATCACCAGGGGGAGCTCGTGCGGGGCGACGCGCATCCCGCGGGCCGGGGCGCCCCTCGCGACCAGCCGGCCCACCGGCTCGCCCAGCGTGCCGTCCCCCGGCTCGGCCTGGCCGTGTACCCCGACCCCCGCCCGGGACATCACCTCCAGGAAGGCGGTCCGGGTGGGGTTCAGCCCCACCCCCTCGACCTCGA
>JACQTL010000387.1 GCA_016210805.1 Actinomycetota bacterium
GCCATACCCGAGGGCCGGGAGGTCACGTTCGGCGACCTGGTGAAGGGGGAGGCCCGGTTCGCCGCCGACGACCTCCGGGACTTCGTGATCCGCCGGTCGGACGGGACCCCCACCTACCTTCTCGCCTCAGGCGTGGACGATCTGCGCATGCGGATGACCCACGTGATCAGGGGTGAGGACCTGTTCCCCTCCACCCCCCGCCAGCTCCTGATGTTCGAGGCCCTGGGGGAGGAGGCGCCGGCCTACGCGCACCTCCCGCTGATCCTGGGCCCGGACCGGGCCAAGCTCTCCAAGCGGCACGGGGCCGTGGCCGTGGAGTGGTTCCGGGAGCACGGGTTCCTCCCCGAGGCCCTGGTGAACTACCTGGCCCTCCTGGGATGGTCCCCGGGGACCGACGAGGAGCTCTTCCCCCGCGAGGAGCTGGTCCGGCGGTTCGACCTGGCCGACGTCTCGCACCACCCGGCCGTCTTCGACACGCAGAAGCTCGAGTGGATGAACGGCCACTACATCAGGGATCTGCCGACCGACGAGCTGGCCGCCCGCCTGGCCACCGCTCTCGGCGAGGCGGGGATCGACGCCGACCTCGACACCCTCCGGGGCGGGGCCCCCCTGGTCGCCGAGCGGATGCGCACCCTGGCCGAAGGGCCGGACCTCCTCAGGTTCCTGTTCGTGGACGACCTCCGGCCCGACGAGAAGGCCGAGAAGATGATTCGCAGGGCCGGGCCGGAGCACCTCCGGGCCGCGGCCGGCCGCCTGGCCTCCCTGGACCGGTGGGACGTCCCGGCGATCGAGGGAGCGCTCACCGAGCTCCAGGAGGCCTCCGGCCTGTCCAGGAAGGACGCGTGGCAGCCCATCCGGGCCGCCGTCACGGGCTCGACCGTCTCCCCGCCCCTGTTCGAGTCGATCGAGCTCCTCGGGCGGGAGCGCACGCTGGCCCGCCTCGGCGCGGCCGCCGACCTCGCCGCGGCGGAACCCTGAGGGGAGGGCCTACCGGCCGGCCCGGGTCGTGATGGCCTCGCGGAGGGCCGCCGCCGCCTCCTCCGGAGGGACCGTGTTTATCGACATGCCGGACCCCAGCTCGAAGCCGGCCGGCGTGGACATCCGGGGGAGCACCTTGAGGTGCCAGAGGAAGAAGGGCTTGCTCTCCTCGTGCGCGGGCGCCGAGGCCACGACGAGGTTGAAGTCGGGGTCCCCGGCGGCGTCGCGGAGGCCTCCCAGCACGTCGCGGAGCAGCTGGGCGAGGTCCTCCAGGTCGTCGTCCTCGAGCTGCCCGAACGAGGACTGGTGGAAGGTCGGCGCGATCCAGGTCTCGTACGGCGTCCCGGAGGCGTACGGGGCCAGGGCCACGAGGCGGCCCCGCTCGGAGACCACCCGGTCCCCGGCCACCCTCTCCTCCGCGATCAGGTCGTCGTACACGCAGTGTCCGGTGTCGTCGTAGTACCGGGTGGCCACGGCGAACCGGAGCAGCGACTCCGGGGGGAAGACCGGCGTGGCCACGACCTGGGAGTGGGGGTGGAGGATCGACGTGCCCGCCCCGGGGCCGAAGTTCTTGAAGATGACCACGGCCCGGGCCCAGGCCCTCCGCTTGAGGTCCCGGTACCTGGTCCGCCACGTGTCGATCACCCGGGTGACGTGCTCGGGGTCGAGCTCCTCGAGCCTGGCGTCGTGCCGGGGGGACTCCACGACCACCTCGTGGGCTCCCACGCCCCCCATCTCCCGGAAGGCCGGCCCGCCCCTCCGCTCGGTGGTCCCCTCGCCGTCGAAGGCGGGGACGAGGTTCGGCACGACCCGCACCCGCCAGGCGTCCTCCCCGCGGACCCCGCCGATCTCCGGGGGGGTCTGCGACTCGTTCCCGGGGCAGAAGGGACAGGTCGGGTCGTGGTCGACCGGGTCGGGACGTGCGGGAAGCCAGGGCAGTCGGTGGATCCGGGCCGCCCGGTGCGGAGCGAGGATGACCCACTCCTTGGTCGTCGGGTCCTGTCGGAGGGTGGACATCCGGACCCCCACAGGGTACCGGGTGGGGTCCCCGGCGACACCGGCGGAGGTATCTTCGCCGGGCCATGGGCATCACCTACGCGAGCGACCTCCCGCCGGCCGCGGAGCTGCTGGTGATCGGCGGCGGAGTGGTGGGCGCGGCGACGGCGTTCCACGCCGCCGGGGCCGGCCTGTCGCCGGTCGTCGTGGAGCGCCGGGACTCGCCGGCCTCGCTGACCACGGCGGCGGCGGCCGGAGGCTTCCGCCTCCAGCTGGAGACGGAGGAGGCCTACCGCCTGGTCCGGGGGTCGGTGGAGCTGTTCGCCTCCTTCGCCGAGGCCACCGGCCAGGACGAGCACGGCCCCGACCTCCGGCCCCAGGGCTACCTGTGGCTCACCACCGAGGAGCGCATGGCCGCCGAGCAGCGCCGCCTGGCGGAGGCCCAGAGGACGTGGGGGCTCGACGACGTCGAGGTGTTGGAGGAAGACGAGGTCCGCCGGCGGTTCCCGTTCGTGGCCCCCGAGGCGGTCCAGGCCCGGTTCCGGGCCGCCGACGGGCTGCTCGATCCGGTGGGCCTGGCCCTCGGCCTGCTGGCCGGGTCGGGGGCCCCGGTGGTGACCGGCTGCGAGGTCACGGGCTTCCTGTTCTCGGGTGGCCGGGTGGTCGGGGTCCGGACCTCGCGGGGGGAGGTCGCCTCGGACGCAGTCGTGATCGCGGCGGGGCCCCTGTCCGGCCCCCTGGCCGCCCGGGCCGGGATGGACCTTCCCGTCTTTACCGTGCGGCGGCAGAGGGTCGTGGTCCCGGACGTCCCGGAGGTCCCTCCCGAGGCCCCCATGACCATCGACGAGGACACCGGAGCCCACTGGCGGCCCGCCGCGGGCGGCGCCTCCCTGATGTTCGCGGACCCCGGAGAGCCCCCCGGCCCGCCGTCCGACCCCGTGCCCGTGGACGAGGGCTTCGCCCGCCGGCTGCTCGACCCCAGGAGCCCGGTCTCGGTGGCCAGGGTCGCCCCCTTCTGGGGCCCGGTGGGGGAGCGGCTCCTGGCGGGAGGAGGCAGGGGGTGGTCGGTGAGGGCCGGCCAGTACACGATGACCCCGGACCACCGGCCGCTGATCGGGAGGACCGGGGTGGAGGGGCTCTTCGTGAACACCGGCTACAGCGGGCGGGGGGTGATGCTCGGGCCGTCGGCCTCCCGTCTCCTGGTCGATGAGCTCCTGGGGAAGGCCGAGGGGGCGACGAACCCGTTCCGGCCCGACCGGAGCTTCGCCGAGCCCGAGGGAGGGGTCCTGTGAGCGACGGGCCGTTCTCGGGGACGTGGTTCGTCCTGCCCACCCCGTTCGACGACGACGGCGCCGTGGACCTGCCCGGCCAGCGCCGGGTGGTCGAGGCCGCGATCGGCTGGGGAGTGGACGGGCTCCTCGCGATGGGGGTGACCGGCGAGGCCGCGGCGCTCACCCCGGACGAGCGCCGCGAGGCGCTGGAGGCCGTGCTCGGGGCGGCCGCCGGGCGGATCCCCGTGGTCGTGGGTTGCTCGGCCGGCTCGGCGGAGGCCGCGGTGGCCCTGGCCCGGGAGGCGGCGTCGCTCGGCGCGGCCGGGGCGATGGTCGCGGCCCCGCCCCTCCTCCGCGACGTCGACGCCTTGCCCGGGTTCTTCCGGCGGGTGGCGGAGGAGGGAGGCCTGCCCCTGGTGGTCCAGGACGAGCCGGCGGCCACGGGCGTGCTCGTGCCCGTGAGCGTCCTGGTCGCCGTGACCGACGCCGCCGGGGCCCGGACCGTGAAGCTGGAGGACCCCCCGACCCCTCCCAAGATCGCCCGGCTCCTGGCCGC
>JACQTL010000383.1 GCA_016210805.1 Actinomycetota bacterium
CCACGACCTCGGCGATCTCCTCGGGGAACAGCGACCCCCGGACCTGGCCGAGGTACAGGGCCACGAGGTGGAGGGCCACCATCTGGGTGGCGAACGTCTTGGTGGCGGCCACGCCGATCTCCGGCCCGGCGTGCGTGTAGAACACGCCGTCGGCTTCCCGGGCGATCGACGAGCCCACCGTGTTGGTCACCGCGATCACCCGGGACCGCTGGTGCCGGGCGTGGCGGAGGGCCTCCAGCGTGTCGATCGTCTCCCCGGACTGGGAGACGGCCAGCGTGAGGGTCTGGGCGTCCAGCACGGGGTCCCGGTACCGGAACTCGCTGGCGATCTCGATCTCCACGGGGAGCCGGGTCCAGTGCTCGATCGCGTACTTGGCCACCAGCCCGGCGTGGAAGGCCGTGCCGCAGGCCACCACGAACACCTTGTTCACGTCGCGGAGGACGTCCTCCTCGATCTTCAGCTCGTCGAGCGACAGGCGCCTCGACGGCGTGGTCCTGCCGACCAGCGTGTCCCGGATCGCCGTGGGCTGCTCGTGGATCTCCTTCAGCATGAAGTCCTCGAACCCCGACTTCTGGGCCTGGGAGACGTCCCACTCGATCGTGATGGACTCGGGGTCGAGCCGGTTCCCGTCGAAGTCGATGAAGGTGACCCCGTCGGTGCACACGCGCACGATCTGGCCCTCGGCCACGGGGATCACGGTCCGGGTCCGGGACAGGACGGCGGGGATGTCGGAGGCCAGGAGGTTCTCCCCCTCCCCCACCCCGACGATGAGCGGCGAGCTCACCTTGGCGCCGACCACGCAGTCGGGCTCGTCGGCCGAGACGACCACGATCGCGTACGCCCCCGTGAGCTCCCGCACGGTGAGGCGGACGGCCTCGGTGAGGTCGCCGGCGTAGTGGTCCTCGACCAGGTGGGCGATGCACTCCGTGTCGGTGTCCGACCCGAGCTCGTGGCCCTCCTTCTCCAGGCGGGTCCGGAGCTCGTGGAAGTTCTCGATGATGCCGTTGTGGATCACGGCGATCCGGCCCGGGCAGTCGAGGTGCGGGTGGGCGTTCGTGTCGTTCGGCTCGCCGTGGGTGGCCCACCGCGTGTGGCCCATGCCCACCACCCCCGGAGGGGGCGGCGACTCGGCCAGGACCGACTCGAGCTCGCCCAGCTTCCCGGCCCGCTTCCTGACGGTCAGCCCGCCGTCGAGCAGGGCGACGCCCGCCGAGTCGTATCCCCTGTACTCGAGCCTCCGGAGGCCCTCCATGATGATCGGGAGCGCCTGGTCGGGGCCCACGTAGCCCACGATGCCGCACATGAGGAGGAAAGCCTATCAGTGCTTGCGACGGGCGGAAGAGCGCTCTTCGGCCTAGGGCGAACCGCCCATCCACGCCCCCGTGAAAGGTACGGAACGGATGTAACGGACCGTAAGGAGAGGCCCGGATCAGGCCAGCAGCCGGCGGGCCACGTCGGCCACGCTCGAGGCGTGGCGGCGGGCGTCCTCCTCGGTCTCGGCCTCGACCATGACCCGGACGAGCGGCTCGGTGCCCGAGGCCCGGACCAGCACCCTCCCCCGCTCGCCCAGGGCGGCCTCCGCCTCGCGGACGGCATCCCAGATCTCCGCGGTCCCCTCGAGGGCGTCGCGGTCCCGGACCTCCACGTTCTCCAGGACCTGGGGATACCGGTGCATGCGGGCGGCCAGCGACTCGACGCTCTCCCCCCGGGCCGCAGCCAGGCACAGGAACCGGATCGCGGTGAGGATCCCGTCCCCCGTGGTGGCGTGCTCCCGGAAGATGATGTGGCCCGACTGCTCGCCGCCCAGGACCGCGCCTCGCCGCTCCATCTCCTCGAGCACGTAGCGGTCGCCCACCCTGGCCACGACGACCTCCAGGCCGGCCTCCCGCATGGCCTGGTGGAACCCGAGGTTCGCCATCACCGTGCTGACCACCGCGTTGCCGGCCAGCCGGCCCTGCTCTGCCAGCGCGATCGCGCAGGCGGCCAGGACCTGGTCGCCGTCCACCACGTTGCCGCCGGAGTCCGCGAACATGGCCCGGTCCGCGTCCCCGTCGTGGGCCACCCCGGCGTCCGCGTGGAACCTGAGGACCGCCTCGGCCACGACCTCCGGGTGGGTGGCCCCGCAACCGATGTTGATGTTCGTGCCGTCGGGGTCGTCGTGCAGGGCCACCACGTCGGCCCCCAGGCGCCGGTAGGCCTCGGGGGCTATCCCGGAGGCGGCGCCGTTCGCGCAGTCGACCACGAGGCGCATCCCTCCCAGCGACCCCTCGGCCGCCCGGGTCAGGTGGGCGAGGTATCGCTCGACGGAGTCCGGGATGGCCTCGATCCGTCCCACGGACACCCCCTCGAACACGGGACCGTCGCTCGGGACGAGCTCCTCGATCTCGGCCTCGACCTCGTCGGGGAGCTTGAAGCCGCCCTTCCCGAAGAACTTGATCCCGTTGTACTCGGGAGGGTTGTGGGAGGCGGAGATGACCACGCCCGCGTCCGCACCCAGGTCGATCGTGAGCCGGGCCACGGCCGGGGTGGTGATCACCCCCGCGGCCAGGACCCGGCCCCCCGCGGAGGAGACCCCGGCGGAGAACGCGGCCTCCAGCATCTCCCCGGAGGCCCGGGTGTCCCGGCCCACCACCATCGTGGGCCCGCCCTGCCCCCCCGCGGCCAGGGCGGCCACGGCGGCCCGGCCCAGGCGCAGGGCGAGGTCGGCGGTGAGCTCGCGCCCCGCCACTCCCCGGACCCCGTCGGTGCCGAACAGCCTCGCCATGGGACAACCAGGGTACTCCAGCCATCCCGGGCTTCCCGGAGGCGCCGGCTCTTCCGAGCCGCGTTTCCCGCCCGGGGGCGTCCGTGGGACGATGGGGCGGTGGAGGACTTCTCCGGGCGGCTGGTGCGCGTCTACTCGACCTCGTCGATCACCGACGGCTACCTGGCCAGAGGCCGGCTCGAGGCCGACGGGATCCCCGTGATCGTGAAGGGCGAGGGCGAGGGTCCCTACCGCATGGGCCCCGTCCACCTGTACGTTCCCGAGGAGGTCGAGGTCCAGGCACGCATGATCCTCGCCGAGGTCGGCGCCGGCTCGGCCAGCGAGGGCGGACCGTCGGGGGAGCTGGACACGACCGACCTGCAAGCCGAACCCGAGCTGCCTCCCGACTAGGCGGGAGGTCCGGGCGGTGCCCGGACCAGCCAGAGGGCCACGATCCCCAGGGACCACCCGGGTAACCGCCCCAACCTCGGAGACGGGCAGGGCTGGCGGACGAAACGTGCAACCGTGGGGCCGCGATCGGGTCAGCGCTTGGAGTACTGGGGGGCCTTGCGGGCCTTCTTGAGGCCGTACTTCTTGCGCTCCTTCTCCCGGGCGTCCCGGGTGAGCATGCCCTCGGCCTTGAGGGCCGGGCGCAGCTCGGGGTCCATCTGGATCAGGGCACGGGCGATGCCGTGGCGGAGGGCGCCGGCCTGGCCGGTCACTCCGCCGCCGGAGAGGCTGGCCACGACGTCGAGCTCCTTCTCCTTGCCCACGATGCGCAGGGGCGCCGTGGCGATCATGCGGTGGGCCCGGGTGGGGAAGAACTCGTCCAGCGCGCGGCCGTTCAGCTCGATGTTGCCGGAGCCGGGGGCGATCCGGACCCGGGCCACGGCCTCCTTCCGCCGGCCGGTCCCGCGCGGGAGCGTCGTCTCGGCCACTCGCTACTCCTCCTTCTTCGCCGCGCGCGAGCGCTTCGGCGTGTCGGTCTTGGGCGACTTGCCTGCGGACTTCGAGGACCTCTCGGAGGCCGGCTCGGCGGCGCTCCGCTTGGCGGTGCTCCGCTTCGCGGTGGTCCGCTTGGCGGTGGTCCGCTTGGCGGTGGTCCGCTTGGCCGTGCTCGGCTTGGCCGGGGTCTTCGCCGCCGAGCGCTTGGCCCTCGGCCCGCCCGCCGGCTTCCCGGGTGCCGGAGCGGCCTCCTTCCCGTCCCCGGGCTCCCGGGTCGGGCGGCGGGCGGGGGCTTCCTTGGCCGTCCCGGCCGCCTTGCGGCGTCGCCCGGGGCCGGCCGGTGCCGGGCGCTCGGCCCTGGGCTTGGGAGCGGGGAGACCGTCCCACCTGGGGATCTCACCGAGGCCCAGCCTGGTGGGCTGCTGGGCGGCGTGCGGGTGCTCGGCGCCGTCGTAGACCTGCAGCTTCCTGGCCATGGCCCGGCCCAGGCGGTTCTTGGGGAGCATGCCCCGGATGGCCTTCTCCACGACGAACGAGGGGCGCTCGCGGAGGAGCCGCTCGTACCCGGTCTCCTTCAGGCCCCCGGGGTAGCCGGAGTGGTGGTAGGCGATCTTCTTCGCCTCCTTGCCGCCGGTCAGGCGGATCCCGCGGGCGTTCACCACGATCACGTGGTCGCCCACGTCCACGTGCGGGGCGTACATCGGCTTGTGCTTGCCCCGCAGGACCTGGGCCACCTCCGAGGCCAGGCGTCCGAGCACGACGCCGTCGGCGTCGACGACGTACCAGCGGCGCTCGATGTCGCCGGGCGTGGGAGTGTAGGTCCTGGTGGCGGTCTTCATCGAAGGAAAAGCCGGCCGCGATCGGCCGGTGACCAATGCTACCTGCGGGTTCGTCGAGCGTCAAAGCTGCCCACGGGCCCGTGCGCGGCCCTCGGCGGGCCGGCGCCGCCAAGGGAAACAGGGTACTAGCCTGATTTGACTAGCCCGTATCCGGGTAGTACGGTGAGCGCTCCATCCCCATAGGAGGATCCCCTCCTCCGGCTGGTAAAGAGGCGGTACCCGGATCGCCCGTGTCCGGGTGCCGCCTCTTCTCACGTTCGCGTCCGACCCCCGCCCGTCGTGCAACCATGCGGGGGACCCCGAGCGTCTTGGGTACGTGGACGGCGAGGCGAGGATGGCGGGCACGACGGCGCAGGCCGAGGTCGGGAGGCTCGGGGAGCTCTACCGGGCTCACGCTCCGGACGCCCTCCGGCTGGCCTACCTGGTCACCGGGAACGCCGCGGTGGCCGAGGACCTGGTCCAGGAGGCCTTCGTCCGGCTCTACGGCCGGTTCCGCGATCTCCGGAACCCGGGCGCGTTCCCCTGGTACCTCCGGCGCACGGTGGTCAACCTGGCCCGCTCCCACTTCCGGCGCGAGCGGGTGGCCCGGGCGTACGTCCGGCGGGAAGGCGCCATGCCGTGGGCCGGAGGCGGGGATCCGGCCCAGGGGGCCGACCGCGACGAGATGTGGCGGGCCCTGCTGGAGCTCCCGGAGCGCCAGCGGACGGCCATCGTGCTCCGCTACTACGAGGACCTGACCGAGGCCCAGACGGCCGAGGTGATGGGATGCCCGGTCGGCACGGTCAAGTCCCTGGTCTTCCGGGGCCTGGCCAGGCTGCGGGTCGGTCTCTCTAGCGAGGTGAGCTGAACGTGCGTACCGAGGACGACGTCCGCGACCTGCTGATCGGCCGAGCCGAGGACGTGCGGGCCGACCCGCGGATCCCGGCGCGGGTCCTCGGGCGAGCCCGTCACCGCAGGGCCCTGACCGCCGGCCTGTCGGTCGCCACGGCCGTCGTGCTGTCCGCGGGAGCATGGGTCGGGATCCGGGCCGCCCTGGGAGGCGGAGGCGGCGTCACCCCGCTCGACCCTTCCCCGTCTCCCTCGGCGACCACCGCGCCGCCCGTCGACACGGGGTGGAAGGGCCTGTGGCCTCAGGCCACCCGGCAGGAGGCCGAGGACGCCCAGGCCTGCGCCGACGACGGGGACCCGGCCTGCGCCTGGCAGGTCGACATCGAGGCCTTCCTGGAGCGCTACGGGACCGAGGAGCTCGGATGGGAGGCCACCTACTTCGACGAGGCCCTGGACGTCGGCGAGCCGAACGACTTCGTGGCGCTGGCGCTCACCATCTACAGTTGCGACGTCCTCAACGACCCCTGCCCCGGGTACGACTTCGCCGACGTCAGGTCGGAGCGCCTGGTCCGCCACGATCCCACCGGGATCTGGTCGGTGACGGAGGTCTCGACCGGGAACGTGCACGGCGACCCGCCTGAGGCCTTCCCGCCATCGGAGGCCGAGGTCCTGGCCGCCGTGGACGCGTTCATGCAGGCCCGCCAGGACGGCGAGGGCGCAGAGGTGTTCCTGTCCACCGAGGCCCTGGCCAGGTACGAGTCGAATCACGAGGGGCTCCACCTGTACGGCGGACCGGCGCCCGACTCGGACGGGCGGATCATCGTGGGGTGGGAGGTGAACCTCCTCGGCGGCGACCCAGACGACGGCTCCTACTCCGTGGAGATCACGATCCACCTGGAGTGGCTGGGCGACTCGCCGCCGAGCACCACCCGCGAGACCCTGGTCTTCGGACCCGGCTACCTGGCGGACGGGGGCGCCGGCACGACCGTGGTCCTGGGGGCGGAAGGGCCCGATTAGCGGCGCCGGCCGTAGGCCACGCGCTCCAGGGTGAGCCCGTGCGGGGGGGCCACCGGCCCGGCCGCGGCCCGGTCCCGGGCGGCCAGGATGCCGGGGATCGCGTCGGGCTCGATGCGCCCCTCCCCCACCGCGACGAGCGTTCCCACCAGGCTCCGGACCATCTGGTGGCAGAACGCGTCGGCCCGCGACGCGACCTCCACCCGATCCCCGGAGCGCGACACGGCCACCTCCCGCAGCTCCCTCACCGTGCCACCCGCTTCGGGGGCCCGGCAGAACGACGCGAAGTCGTGCGTGCCGATGAGATGGCCGGCGGCCCCGCGCATCGGACCGAGGGCGAGCCTCCCGGGACGGTGCCAGACGAACCGCGCGGTGAACGGATCGGGAACCGGCCCGAGATCGATGCGGTAGCGGTACTCCCGGGCGGAGGCGCTCCGCCGGGCGTCGAAACCGACCGGCATCGTCGTGGCCGCGCGGACCACCACCTCGGGAGAGAGCATCCCGTTCACGGCCCGGAGGATCCTGTCGGGGTCGTCGCCGTCGGCGGCCGGGAACGAGACGACCTGGCCCCGGGCATGCACGCCGGCGTCGGTCCGTCCGGCCACCGAGAGGGGGGGCACCCGCCGGAGGACTCGGCCCAGCGCCTCCTCGAGGACGCCCTGGACCGTCCGCCTGCCCGGCTGCCGGGCCCACCCCCGGAACCCCGTCCCGTCGTAGGCCAGGACCAGCTTCACGACCGCCACGGGGCGATGTTAGGCCAGGAACGCCGATGGCCCGGGCACGAGGCCCGGCGGTGGTCGGGGACGGAGCCCCCGACGCTAGAACTCGGTCGGCCGGTCGACCAGCTCGATTCGGGCCATGGGCGCGCCGTCGCCCTGGCGCTGCCCGAGCTTGAGGATCCGCGTGTACCCGCCGTTCCGCTCCGCGTAGCGCGGGGCGATCTCGCTGAACAGCTTGTGCACGACGTCGCGGTCGGGCACGACCTTCAGCACCTCGCGCCGGGCGGCCACGTCCCCCCGCTTGGCGAACGTGATGAGCTTCTCGGCCAGGGGGCGGACGGCCTTGGCCTTGGCCTCGGTCGTGTTGATCCGCTCGTGCGTGAACAGCGAAGCGGCCAGGTTCCCGAGCAGGAGCCGCTGGTGGGCCGGGCCGGAGCCCAGGCGCGGTCCCTTGCGGGGCCTGGGCACCGCTACTCCTCCCGCAGGTGCAGGGCCAGCTCGTCGAGCTTGGCCTTCACCTCGTCGATCGACTTCTGCCCGAAGTTGCGGATGTCCATCAGCTCCTGCTCGCTCTTCTGGACCAGGTCGCCGACGCTGTAGATGCCCTCCCGCTTCAGGCAGTTGTAGGACCGGACCGAGAGGTTGAGCTCCTCGATCGTGATGGCCATGTCCCCGGACTGGGCCGACTCGTCCTCGGCCGGGCCGATGGCGATGCCCTGGGTCTCGGCCAGGTCGGCGAACAGGTTCACCAGCTCGAGGAGCGTGCTCCCGGCGGAGGCCAGGGCCTCGCGCGGCGTGATCGAGCCGTCGGTCTCGACGTCCAGGATGAGCCGGTCCCGGTCGGTCATCTGCTCGACCCGGGTGTTCTCGACGGCGTAGGACACCTTGCGGACCGGCGAGAAGATCGAGTCCACGGGGATCACGCCGATCGGGTCGCGGGGCTTCTTGTTCCGGTCCGCGACCCGGTACCCCACGCCCCTCTCCACGGTGAGCTCCATCTCGAGCGTGGCGCCCTTGCCCAGCGTGGCCAGGTGCAGGTCGGGGTTCAGGATCTCGACGCCGGCCGGCGGGGAGATGTCCCCCGCGGTGACCTCGCCCGGCCCCTTGGCCTTCAGGTACACGGTGGCCGGCTCGTCCAGCTCGGAGCTGATCACCAGCTCCTTCACGTTCAGGATGATGTCGGTGACGTCCTCGGTGACCTTGGGGATCGTGGTGAACTCGTGCAGGGCGCCCTCGATCCGGACCTGTGAGACGGCGGCCCCGGGGATCGACGACAGGAGGGTCCGCCTGAGGGCGTTCCCCAGCGTGTAGCCGAACCCGGGCTCCAGCGGCTCGATGGCGAACTTCGAGCGCACGGGTGTCAGCGAGTCCTCGGCGATCTGCGGCCTCGTTACGATCAGCAACTGCATCTACCTCCTCGGGCGGGGGATCATCCATTCCTGCCCCGCCTTGCCGATGTTCCCGGTCGACCCGTCCGGGCGTCGCTCCCGTCCCGGGCCGCTCGCGCCGTAGCTAGACCCGGCGGCGCTTCCGGGGCCGGCACCCGTTGTGCGGGACCGGCGTGACGTCCTGGATGCCCACGATCTCGAGCCCCGTGGCGGCCAGGGACCGGATCGCGGTCTCCCGGCCGGAGCCCGGCCCCTTCACGAACACGTCCACCCGCTGCAGGCCGTGCTCTTGGGCCCGGCGGGCGGCCTGCTCGGCGGCGAGCTGCGCGGCGAAGGGGGTCGACTTGCGCGACCCCTTGAAGCCCACGTTGCCGGCGCTGGCCCACGACAGGGTGTTCCCCTGCAGGTCGGTGATCGTGACGATCGTGTTGTTGAACGTCGACTTGATGTGGGCC
>JACQTL010000384.1 GCA_016210805.1 Actinomycetota bacterium
CTCGAGCACCTCCCTTGGATCGCCGAGGCCCTCTCTTCCGGCGCCCAGGGCATCGACAAGGTGGTGGAGCTCACCCGCTTCGCCACCCCGGAGACGGAGGCCCGGCTGGTCAGATGGGCGGCGGGAGTATCCGGCGCGGCGATCAGGCGCAGGGCCGACCGGGCCGCCCGCCAGTCGCTCGCGGACGCTCGGGAGGTGGACAGGTCGCGGTCGGCGGGATGGTGGTTCTACGACGAGGGCCGTCGCTTCGGCCTCGAGGCCGACCTTCCCGCGGCCCAGGGAGCCGTCGTGGCCAGGGCCCTCGACCGCCTGGCCCAGGAGATCCCGGTCATGCCCGGCGAGGAGGACGCCAGCTACGCGGAGTGCCGCCGGGCCGACGCGGTCGTGGCCCTCTGCTCCGCCCGGGTGGCTGGGGACTCCGATCCCGACCGAGCCACTGTGGTCGTGCACGCTCAGCTCGATGGCCTCGAGCGTGGAGACTCCGGCTGCGAGCTCGAGGACGGTCCGGCGATCCACGCCGAGACCGCCAGGCGCCTCACGTGCAACGCGAGGATCCAGATCGTGGTGGAGGACGACTCCGGCGAGCCGCTGCGTGTTGGCCGGGTGACCCGGGAGCCTCCCGCGTGGATGCTCCGCCAGCTCCGGTACCGGGACCACGGATGCACCTTCCCGGGCTGCGGGACCCGTCGGTTCACGCAGGCCCACCACATCGTGTGGTGGAGGCACGGGGGCACCACGGACCTCGACAACCTGGCGCTAGTGTGCAGCTTCCACCACAAGCTGGTCCACGAGTACGGCTGGAGGATCGCCCGCGCCCCGGACGACGGCGTGGCCTGGTTCCGCCCCGACGGCACCCGCCACGTCGCCGGCCCTGCGCCGCCCTCCGGGGTCTCCGAACGGGACGGCCCGATGCTCGTGGGGGTGGCCGGCGGTTGGTAGCGCGGCGATCCCGACGTGAGCCCCCACGAAACCGGCGGTTGTGGGCGAGGACCTCACTCGGCCATGATGCGACCCTCCGAAGGGGAAGGGCAGCTTGCCGCACGCGAACGAGGACGTGATCCGCCGGCTCTTCGACGAGTTCCGGCGCGGGGACCGGGAGGCGGCCGTGGCCCTGTTCGCCGAGGATGCCGTATTCCGGTACCCCGGCCCTGGCCCCCTGCACGGGGACCACCGGGGGAGGGCGGGGATCCTCCGCTTCTGGGGCGAGCAGGACCGCCTCTCGGGCGGGTTCCGGCCCGAGATGGTCGACCTCGTCGCCGGAGATCGCAACGTCTTCCTCCTGGTCCGGATGGTGTCGGAGGACGACCGGACGCCGTGGATGCGGGTGGTGGTCTACGAGGTCAGCGACGGGGTGATCACCGGCGCCCGCGTCTTCGAGGACGACCCGGCCGCCGCCGCCGCCCTCTTCTCGGGCTAGTCGGATCGAGCGGCCTGGGACTGGAGGAGGCACCCATGAGGGTGGACACCGACACGGAGAAGGCGGCGCACGAGATCATCGACGCGCTGTGGGATGCCTTCAGCCGTAAGGATGCGGATGCCTGGATGCGGCTCTTCTCGCCCGACGAGGACGTGCTCATGGTAGGCAGCGGCGCCGACGAGTGGCGCGTCGGTCCCGCTGAGGTTCGGGCGAACATGGAGCGCGACTTCGCGCAGGCGGACTCCCTCTCGGCTCGCCACGGGGAGGTCGTGGTCTCCGGGCGGAGCGACGTCGCCTGGGCGGCGTGTCCCGTCTCGATCAGCGTGCGTGTCGGGGACGAGAGGACAGCTTCGACATCCGATCCACACTGGTGGTCGAGCGACGCGACGGCGTTTGGCATATCGCGCAGTTCCACGCCTCGCGCCGGGGTCGACTCGAGCCGGGCGCTCTTGACGATATTAACGCGGTCCGTTATTATGTACCGTGATCAAGGGCTTCCGCGACCGGAACGCCGAGCGGCTGTTCGACCGACGACCGACTCGCCGGTTCGGTGGGGAAGTGCAGAAGGTGGTTCTGCGAAAGCTCCGGATGCTGGACGCTGCCACCAGGCTGGATGATCTTCGCGTGCCGCCCGGGAATCGGCTGGAGCGGCTGAGGGGTGATCGGTCCGGGCAGCACAGCATCCGGATCAA
>JACQTL010000385.1 GCA_016210805.1 Actinomycetota bacterium
GGATCATGCTGCTCGGCGCGTTCGGCGCCTACTACACGGTGCTGCAGACCGGGAGCATCGGCCTGGGCGTCATGGTGGGCCTGGCCATCGGACTGGTCATGGGCGTTCTCACCGCGGTCGTGAACGTGACGCTCCGGGCCGAGCAGGGCATCAGCGGCATCGGCGTCTACCTCTTCGGGCTCGGCATGAGCGACCTGCTCTTCCAGAAGCTGGTGGGAACGCCCCGCCCGATCCAGTCCCTTCCCGTCGTGGAGATCCCGGGGCTCGGGGACATCCCGGTGCTCGGCCCGATGCTCTTCCGGCAGAACCTCCTGGTCTACGCGGCCCTCCTGCTCGTCCCGGTGCTGGCGTTCGTCCTGAACCGGACGACCTTCGGGACCAAGGTCCGGGCCGTGGGCGAGCACCCCGAGGCCGCCGACAGCATGGGGGTCAGCGTGGCCGGCATCCGGTGGTCCGCGGTCCTGGCCGGCTGCACGCTGGCCGGCCTGGCCGGGGCCACCCTTTCCATCGAGCTCGGCATCTTCCAGCAGAACCTGACCAGCGGGCAGGGGTTCATCGCCATCGCGCTGGTCTACTTCGGAGCCTGGCGCCCCACGGGGGTGCTGGCCGGGTCGCTCCTGTACGGGATGGTGGCGTCCACCGTCCTGCAGTGGAAGACCCTCGGCATCATCCCCCGGAGCGCGTCCGACCTGGCCGCCATGGCCCCGGCGGTGCTCACCGTCCTGGCCCTGGTGATCGTGGCCCGGCGGTTCCGGCAGCCCCGGGCCCTGGCCAAGCCCTACGAACGGGAGCGATGACACACCGAAGGTCCGGGCAGGCCGGACCAGGAGAGGAGGAAGGGATGGGACAGAGGAAGCTACGGATGGGCCGGCTGGTGATGCTGGCCACGGTGGTGATGCTGGTCGCCGCCGCCTGCAACGACGGCGACGGCACGACCGATGGGACCACTACCGGTGGGGCCACGACCGGCGCCGGCACGACGGGCGCCGGGACGACGGAGCCCCCCGCGGAGCCGTTCCGGGTCGCGGTGGTCACCCCGAGCGCGCCGAACGACCTGGCGTTCTCGCAGTCGATAGTCGACGGGCTGAACGCCCTGGCGGACCAGTACAACCTGGAGATCGCCGTGTCGGACTCCCTGTTCGTCGTGGAGGACGCGGCGGCGGCCATCCGGGACTACGCGTCCGAGGGCTACGACCTGGTCATCGCCCACGGCTCGCAGTACGGCGGATCGGTCCAGGAGATCGCTCCGGACTTCCCCGACGTGTCGTTCGCCTGGGGAACGGCCGGTGACACCTTCGGCCTGGACAACGTGTTCGCGTACGAGGCCGCGTCCGATCAGGGCGGGTACGCCATGGGGGTCATGGCCGCGGCCATGAGCACGAGCGGCATCATCGGCGTGGTCGGGCCGATCGAAGTCGGCGACGCCAAGCTCTTCGTCGACGGCTTCGTGGCCGGAGCCGAGGCCGAGGACCCCGGCGCCGACGTGCGGGTCACCTACACCGGCTCGTTCAGCGACGTGGCCCTGGCCTCCGAGGCCGCCAACAGCTTCGTGGGGGCCGGCGTCGACGTCATGACGGGAACGGCCCAGATGGTGGTCGGGGCGATCGGGGTCGCGGCGGAGACCGGCGTGCCCTGGTTCGGCACGCAGGCCAACCAGACCGAGCTCGCCCCGGAGGTCGTCGTGGCCTCGCAGGTCTACCACTGGGAGGTCGTCCTCTCGCAGATCATCGAGCAGATCCAGGCCGGCACCCTGGGTGGCGAGAGCTACCGGATCGACCTGGCGAACGGAGGTGAGGTGATCGAGTTCAACGACGCGTACGGCCTCGCCGCCGACGTCAAGGCGAAGGGGGAGGAGGCCATCGCCGGGCTGCAGGACGGGTCGATCCAGACCGGGGCGACCGCCTGATGCCCGCCCCCGCCTCGAGCGACGGGACCGACGCCCCCCGCGAGCGCGCGGTGGGGGTCCCCATGCTCGAGATGCGGGGCATCACCAAGCGCTTCCCCGGCGTGGTGGCGAACGACCGCGTCGACTTCGACGTCCACGCCGGGGAGGTGCACTCCCTCCTGGGGGAGAACGGCGCCGGCAAGACCACGCTGATGCGGATCCTGTACGGCCTGTACCAGCCCGACGAGGGAGAGATCCGTCTGGAGGATGGCCCCGTCCGGATCCCGTCCCCGTCGGTGGCGATCCACCACGGGATCGGGATGATCCACCAGCACTTCATGCTCGTCCCCACGCTCACGGTGGCCGAGAACGTGGCCCTCGGCCTCCCCTCGTCCCGGAGACCCCTCACCGACCTGGACCGTGTGGGGGCCCGCATCCGCGAGCTGGCCGAGACCTACGGCCTCCGGCTCGAGCCGGAGGCCTACGTCTGGCAGCTGGCGGTGGGAGAGCGCCAGCGCGTGGAGATCATGAAGGCCCTGTACCGCAACGCGTCGCTCCTCGTCCTGGACGAGCCGACGGCCGTCCTCACGCCCCAGGAGGTCGAGGACCTCTTCTCGACCTTCCGGCAACTCGTCGAGGCCGGGAGGGGCCTCGTGTTCATCTCGCACAAGATCCACGAGGTCCTGTCCCTGTCGGACCGGATCACGGTGCTGCGGAACGGCCGGACGGTGGGCACGGTGAAGCCGAACGCGACCACTCGGGGCGAGCTGGCCCGGATGATGGTCGGCCGCGACGTGGAGGGCGGGAAGGAGCACCCGCCCGTGGAGGCGGGGGACCCCCGGCTGTCGATCACGGGCCTCACCGTGGCCGGGGATCGGGGGAACGAGGCCGTTCGAGGCCTCGACATCGAGGTCAGGGGAGGGGAGATCGTGGGCATCGCCGGCGTCTCCGGCAACGGCCAGCGGGAGCTCGCCGAGGCCATCGCCGGTCTCCGTCCGGTCGCCGCCGGCTCGATCCGGCTGGACGGCGCCGAGGTGGCCGGACGGTCCCCGGCCCAGGTCCGGGATAAGGGGCTGGCCTTCGTTCCCGAGGAGCGGATGCGGGATGGGCTGATCGGCGACTTCACCGTGGCCGAGAACCTCATGCTCACCGACCACCGGGACCCGCGGTTCGCCAGCCGGGGCTTCCTCCGCTTCCGGGCCATCCGCCGGCACTGCGCCGACCTGGTCTCCCGGTTCGACGTTCGCACGCCATCGCTCGAGACCCACGGTCGGAACCTGTCGGGTGGCAACATCCAGAAGCTCATCCTGGCCCGGGAGCTCTCCGGGAAGCCCCGGGTCCTCCTGGTGGCCCAGCCCACCCGTGGGGTTGACGTGGGGGCCACGGAGTACATCCACGACCGCCTGATCGAGCAGCGGGGACGGGGCACGGCCATACTCATCATCTCCGAGGACCTGGACGAGGTCATGGCCCTCTCGGATCGCATCGCCGTGATGTACGAGGGGACCGTCATCGGCCTGGTGGACCGGCCCCGGGCCACGCGCGACGGCCTGGGCCTGATGATGGCCGGGGTCCCGCCCGACCGGGCCCTGGGCTAGCCGCCCTCGGCCACGTGGCCGGTCTCGGTGAGCCGGAGGTCGGTCATGCCGGAGTGGACCTTGGGCCCCTCCGCCAGCATCCGTGAGTCCTCCAGGTAGCCGAGGTCCCTGAGCCGGTCCAGGATCGTCTGGAGCGACTCGAGCGGGGTCTGGGTCATCGTGTCCACGACGAGCTCGGGGCTCTCGGGGGCCTCGTACGGGTCGTCGATGCCCGTGAACCCCTTGATCTCCCCGGCCATGGCCTTCCTGTACAGGCCCTTGGGGTCCCGGTGGGCCGCGATCTCCTCCACGGTCGCGTAGGTGTAGACCTCCACGAACTCCCCGATCAGCGCGCGGCACTCGTCCCTGACCTCCCGGTAGGGCGAGATCGCGCAGGTGAGCGCGATGACCCCGTTCCTGGTGAGGAGGTTGGCCACGAAGCCGATCCGGCGGATGTTCGTGTCGCGGTCCTCCTTCGAGAACCCCAGCCCCTTGGAGAGGTTCTGCCGGACGATGTCGCCGTCCAGCAGCTCGACCCGCATGTTCCGGGCCTGGAGCTCGTGGTAAAGCATCTCGGCCAGCGTCGACTTCCCGCTGCCGGACAGGCCGGTGAACCAGACGGTGAACCCCTTCTGCTCCGGATGGTGGGTCATGGCAGGAAGCTCCTTCCCTGCACGCCGGGAGGGACCTCCAGGCCGTACAGCTCCATGATCGTCGGCCCGACGTCGATCAGCCGGAGCCCCTCCCGCCGCCCGGTGGGCTGGCCGGGGAGCCCCGCCATCACGAACACGCCGGTGCGGTCGTGGTTGGCTCCGTCCGGGCCGGTGTCGTTCTCGTGGGTGAACACGTCGGGGTTGCCCACCGAGCCCACCGACCGCCACTCCAGGTCTCCGAAGTAGACGATGAGGTCGGGAGCGACCCCGCGGACCTCGGGATAGATGTCCTGCGGCTTGAACACCTTCGTCCCCAGGGGCGTCCCGTCCGGACCCGGCATCGACTCCAGGGCCTGGGTCAGCTCGTCGCGGACCCGCTCGTAGTCGGCGGGCTCGATCGTGCCCTCGGGCTCGCGGCCCTTCACGTTCAGGAAGAGCCGGCCGTAGTAGCCGCCGTCTCCCCAGGCCACGGTGCGGCTCCAGTCGATCGGGGCCCTGGCGATCGGGGTCGGACCGCCGAGGTCGTCTCGCATGGCCAGGTAGCCGTGGCGGATCAGCCAGTCGTTGAAGCACACCCCGCCGATCATGGGCCGGGCGCCGTGGTCCGACATCACGATCGTGACGACGTCGTCCGGGAGCACGTCGAGGAGGGAGCCCACCTGGTCGTCCAGGAACCGGTAGTAGTCGCGGAACGCGGTCTCGAAACGGTTCCCCGGCTCGTACTTGGGGTGCTTCGGGTCGTAGTACTGCCAGAAGACGTGGTGGAGCCGGTCGGGCCCCATCTCGACCATCATGAAGTAGTCCCAGGGCTTGTTGCGGACCAGGCGGCGGGCCACCTTGAACCGGCGCTCGGTCATCGCGAAGACCTGGTCCATCACGAAGTCCTCGCCCTTGTCCCGGAAGTTCGGGATGTCGAAGATGTACTGCCCGGGGCCCCCGAGCTCCTCCTCGACCTCGGCCTGGACCTCCGCCGGAGCGGCGAAGCTCTTTGCCGACGGCGGGGTCAGGAAGCAGGACACCCTCCAGCCCTCGATCGGCTTCGGGGGGTAGGAGGGCGGCACGCCGATCAGGAGCGAGCGCTTCCCGGCCCTCCCCAGCACGTCCCAGACGGCCGGCTCCTTGACGGCGTCGGCCGTGGCGATCGACAGGCCGTCGTACGTGGAGTCCTTGCGGTTGCGGAACCCGTAGATCCCGAGCTGGCCGGGGGTCTTCCCGGTCATCGAGCAGGCCCACGCCGGCACGGTGATCGGAGGGGTGATGCTGGCCAGGTCGCCGTGCATCCCCCGCTGCATGAGCGCGCCGATGTTGGGCAGCTCTCCGGCGAAGTCGTCGAACAGGAGCTGCGGCGTGCCGCAGTCCAGCCCGATCACGGCGATCCTCGGTCCCTCGGTCATCCGGTCATCATCCTCGAGCGGTATCGGGTCCCTCGCTCTCGGGCCGCGCGCTCGGCGTTCCGGGGGTCGAGGCGGGCCCACGCGAGAACGGAGCCGGCGCGCCGCGCCAGGCTCCGTGGCCGCCCCATCATACCCGGTGGCGCGGAGGGCCAACCAAGCCGGGCCCCGGCCCCGCTAGGATTGTCGCTCCCATGGCGCTGCTCAAGAGGACGCTCTACCTCCAGGCCCTGGTGTGGGCCGTGGTCGGCGTGGCCCTGGCCGCCCTGCCCCGGTTCCTGCTGGTGTCCGTGTTCGGGCAGGGGCCGCTCGGGGACTACGCCTGGGCCCGGATCGTCGGGCTCCAGGCCTTCACCCTGGCCCTGGTCATGGTGCTCGTCGCCCATCGCATCGAGGAGCTCTGGTGGTGGTCCTGGGGGTTCGTCATCGGGACGCTCGGCATCGCCCTGGTGGTCGTCCTGAACGCCTCGTTCGGGCTGCGAGAGGGGTCCTCGCCCGTGATGTGGTGGATCTTCTCCGCGGTGACCTGGGGATTCGCCCTGTCCCTGTTGTGGGGGTTGTTCCGGACCGGCCGGGAGCGCCCCATCGTCTGACCCGTGGGCGTTGCCCCGGTGCGGTCCGAGGGGCCACACTGGAGCCCGCTCGACCCGAAGGGGTGGTCTCCAGGATGGAACGGTCCAGGTCCCGGCGCGCCTCGCTCCTTTTCCTCGCGGCCCTCGCCGGAGCGGTAGTCGCCACCGTCGCCGTCCGGGCCGTGGCCGTCACGACGACCGTGGCCGGCGACCGGATCACCAGGGTCAAGGTGCTCCGCTCCGACACCGGCGCCACGCGGACCGGAGGGACCACCTTCGTCAACGTTCCCGGAGCCAAGAGCACGATCTTCGTCCCCAAGGGGACCAGGGCCCTGGTCCTGGTCCGGTTCTCGGCGGAGTCCCGGTGCTCGGGCGGCTCCGGGTGGTGCTCGGTCCGGGTGATGGTGGGAGCCAACGAGGCGGCCCCCGCGGCCGGCACGAGCTTCGCCTTCGACGCGGCCAGCGAGGCCGGCGAGTACGAGGCCCACGCCATGGAGCGCATCGCCGGGCCTCTCGACCCAGGCACCTACTCCGTCCGGGTCCAGTGGGCGGTGTCCAACGGGGACCTCACGTTCTGGCTCGACGACTGGCTCATGGCCATCGAGCGCGTGAGGTTCTCGTAGCCCGCGTCATCTCGTATCAGAGGAAGTAGCCGAAGCCGTCGCCCGCCTCGACCGCCTCGTCGACGTTCGGCCGGTTCTGGTGCCAGAACTGGCTGCCGGCGGAGGCCAGCCCGGCGCCCGAGCCGTACAGGACGCGGACCGTCCCGGCGTCCACCACCCCTCCCACGTCCTCGAAGAGGGCCGACACGGCCAGGTCGCTCGGGCCGCCGTTCCCGAAGGCGCCCACCTCGACCGTCCAACCGAACCAGCTGACGAAGGTGGGTCCCGGACCGGCCAGGCCGGCAGAGGCGAGCGTCCAGAACTGGTCGTTCGAGGCCTGGAGCCCGCTTCCCGACGACCCGTAGAGCACGTGGACCGCACCGGCGTCCGCGACCCCAGCGACATCCTCCTTCGGGACGCCGACCGCCAGGTCGGCCAGCTTCCCCCTCCCGAGGTTGCCCGCGGCGAGGGAGTACCCGAACTGGTCTCCGGCCTCGGCCGCGTCGAGCACTCCGGCAGCGTTCTGGTGCCAGAGCTGATCCCCGGCCGCGGAGAGGCCTCCGGGCGTCCCGTAAAGCACGGCGACGGCCCCGGCATCGGCGACGCCTCCGACGATCTCGCGGCTGACGCCGATGGCGAGGTCCGCCGTGCCGCCCTTCCCGAAGTTCGCCGCGGCGAGAGAGTACCCGAACAGGTCGGACGCCTCGGCAGAGTCGTTCACGTCCGGGGTGTCCTGGGTCCAGAGTTGATTCCCGATGTCGGACAGACCGGCCGCGGTCCCGTACAGCACGGCGACGGCCCCGGCGTCGGCGACGCCTCCCACCGTCTCGGCGGGCACGCCGATGGCGAGGTCGGCGTGGGCCCCGTTGCCGAGGTTGGCCACGGCCAGCGACCACCCGAAGAAGTCGCCCTCGCCCGGGGCGTCCTGGAGCGTGCCGACGTCCTGCGTCCACACCTGGTCCTCGGTGGCGGAGAGACCGGCCGCGCCTCCGTACAGGACGTTCACCGCCCCGGCGTCGGCGACGGCGACGTCCTCGCCGGGCACGCCCACCGCGAGGTCGCCGTAGCCGTCCAGGTTGAAGTCACCGATGGCCACGGCCCATCCGAAGAGGTCACCGGCCTCGGCTCCACCCTCCACGCCGGCGACGTCCTGGTGCCAGAGCTGCGCGCCGGCGGCGGTCAGGCCGGCGGCCGAGCCGTACACGACGCACACCGCCCCGGCCGACGCGTCGGCACCGACGCTCTCCCCGGAGCCCCCCATGGCGAGGTCGTCGTACCCGTCACCGTTCAGGTCTCCCGCAGCGACGGCCCCGTAGTGGTCGTCCTCCTCGAGGGCCCCCCCGCAGGCTTCCTCCGACAGGAACTGGTCCGGCACCGTGGTGGCGGACAGGCCGTTGGCGCTCCCGTAGATCACGTTCACGCCGCCCGCGTCCACGACGCCGCCGACGTCCTCGAAGAGCACGCCCACGGCGAGGTCGGCGAACCCGTCGCCGTTGAAGTCGCCGGCCCGCCCGGGAGGCGCCGCGGACGCGGGGGCCGGGAGGAGGACCACGAGGCCCGCCACGACGGCCTGGATCACCAGGATGGGACCGACCGACCGTCGCATCTCGAGCCTCCTTCTTCCTCCCGGCCCCCGCGGCGCCGGACACCTACCGGTCGTGCGACTCGCTAGAGGGCGAATCCGAACAGGTCGAGCTCCTCCGCGACGTCCTCGACGCTCGTCACGTTCTGATGCCAGAACTGGCTGCCGGCCGTCGCCGCCCCCGTGCTCGTGCCGTACAGCACCCGCACCGTCCCCGCCGCGGGGACCCTGCCGACGGCCTCCCCGGGGGCCCCCACCGCGAGGTCGCTGGGCCCGCCGTTGCCGTAGGCGCCGATCCGGACGGCCAGCCCGAACTGGGAGTCGGCGCTCGATCCCGGGCCGGCCAGGCCCGCGGAGTCCAGGGTCCACAACTGGTCGTTGGAGGCCTGGAGGCCGCTGCTCGAGGAGCCGTACAGCACGGCCACGGCGCCCGCGCCCACCTCGCCGACGTCCTCGGAGGGGATCCCGATGGCCAGGTCGGCCAGCTTCCCGTTCCCGAGGTTGCCCGCGGCGAGGGAGAACCCGAACAGGTCGCCGGTCTCCGCCCCGCCCTTCACGCCCGGGCTGTTCTGGGTCCACACCTGGTCCCCGGCGGCGCTGAGGCCCGCGCTGGTGCCGTACAGGACGTTCACGGCCCCGGCGTCGACGAAGCTCACGTCCTCGAACGGCACGCCGATGGCCAGGTCCGCCGTGCCGCCCTTGCCGAAGTTCGCCGCGGCGAGGGAGTTCCCGAACCGGTCGCCGGTCTCGGCCCCGCCCTCCACGCCCGGGCTGTTCTGGCTCCAAACCTGGTCCCCGGTGGACGTGAGGCCCGCGGCGCTCCCGTACAGGACGTTCACCGCACCGGCATCGATGATGTCAGGGCGAGCCAGGAAGTCCTCGAACGGAACACCGATGGCCAGGTCATGGTGCGCTCCGTTCCCGAAGTTCGCCGCGGCGAGGGACAATCCGAACCGGTCGCCGGTCTCCGACACGTCCAGCACGCCCGGGCTGTTCTGGGTCCACACCTGGTCCCCGGCGGCGCTGAGTCCCGCGGCGCTCCCGTACAGGACGTTCACCGCGCCGGCATCCGCCACGCTCACGTCCTCGCCGGGGACGCCCACGGCCAGGTCGCCGTAGCCGTCCAGGTTGAAGTCGCCGATGGCCAGGGACGCACCGAAGAAGTCTCCGGTCTCGGCCCCGCCCTCCACGCCGGCGACGTTCTGGTGCCAGAGCTGGGCTCCGGCCATGGTCAGGCGGTCCACCGAGCCGTACAGCACGCACACCGCACCGGCCTTCTCGGCGGCGCCGACGCTCTCGCCCGGGCCGCCGAAGGCCAGGTCGTCGTACCCGTCTCCGTTCAGGTCCCCGCTCGCCACCGAGATGCCGTACTGCTCCTCTTCCTCCCAGGCCTCGCCGCAGGCCGTCTGGGAGAAGAAATTGTCCGGATCCGTCGTGGCAGAGAGGCCGGCGGCGCTTCCGTAGATCACGTTCACCCCGCCGGCGCTCGAGAAGTCGCCGATGTCCTCGTTCGGCACCCCCACGACGAGGTCCGCGAAGCCGTCCCCGTTGAAGTCGCCCGCCTGTCCGGGCGGCGCCGCGGAGGCGGAGGCCGGAAGGAGCACCAGCAGCCCCACCACGATGGCCTGGACCACAGCCAGTGAACCGATCAACCGTCGCATCTCGAATCCTCCTCCCCACCGAGCCGCCTGCACCATGCGGACGGCTCCCTACGCTCGGTCACCCGACTCGCCCTGACGGGCTTGGCGATGGATCAGCGAGGGGGGTTCACCGCCACCGACCCGACCGGGATGGCCACGATCTTCAGAAAGGTGCCCCTCGCATCGGTCCCGTCGTCCCTGCACAGGACGTCCGCCTGGAGTGGGTCGTCGCTGCCCCCGATGACCATCATCGGCACCGTGTCGTCGGTTAGACGATCGTGGAGCAGGCTGACTCGGGCCACGTCGAAGTCCCCCCCCACGTGAAGCTCGCAGTGCACGATGGCCCTGTCCCGGTCTAGATCCAACCATCTGATCACGAGCTTCGCCCAGACGATGTACTGGCCCGGCGGGAGGTTGAGCGCACCGACGCTCCGGAGGCCCTCCGAGTCGATCGCGCCCACGACGTCGTCGAAGTGGTAGAAGGCGTTGGAGACACCCTCGGGCATCGGCATCGGGTTGCAGGTCACTCCGCCCTGGATGTCCACGGCTCCGATCGCCGAGCCCACTCCGCAGGACCCGTTGACCCGGGCCTGGATCTGGTCGGTGCGGACCTGGAGCTGGACCTGTCCGGGCCGGCCGTGGATCAGCCCGAACCCCGCCTGGGTTCCCGCGTCTATGCCGTCCGCGAAGGCCCCCGGCACCCCCTTCAGCTTGGTCCAGTGCAGGGGGTTCCCGGCGTCGTTGATGGTCCCCGGCTCTCCCAGCGGCTCGATGTGCTGGTTCCACAGGTGGCCGGTGTTGCCTGAGTGCCCGGCGGCCTGCCCCGCCGCGAACAGCCCGATCAGCGTTGCCGAGGCCAGCACGGCGAGTGCTCGGCCGATGGGCGATCCTCTAGACGCCATGGTCCTCCCCTCCCTCTGCGGGCCTCTGGAATCAGCCGGCCGCCCCGGACAGGCGGACGGCCGGCACGATCCGGTGCACCGGGAACGAGGCCAGGCGGTTCGCCTCCACGACGTCCTCGGCCGTGCTCGCCTCGAACAGGCAGAGCACCGACTCCTCTTCCGGCACGAGCGTGGTCAGCAGGTGGCGCACGATCCGGCCCCGGCCGGCCATCGCTCGAACGGCCTCGGTGAGGCGAGAGATCGCTGCCGAGAGCGACGCCTCCGTCACCCCCGGCCAGTAGCGCTCGACCAAGAACGTGCTCGTCCCCGATCCCCCCGACACCGACATGACGGCCGCACCGTAGGAGGGCCCGGCCGCCCGATGTAGTGGGGGTTTCCCTACGTTTGGCCGGGACGGGCGTCGATGGAGGCGCGAGCGGACATGACCGCGCCGAGCTCCGCCCGGGAGCGGATGCCGAGCTTCCGGTACACGCGAGCGAGGGCCGCCTCGACGGTCTTCGGGCTGATGAACGCGGCGCTGGCGACCTCTCGGTTCGTCATGCCCGTCGCGGCCAGCTCTGCCACGCGGGTCTCGGTCGGGGTGAACGCGGCGGGGGCGGGCGGGCGGATCCCCACCCGCCGGGCCTCCCTCGTCGTCCGCTCGAGCCAGGCCGAGGCCCGGAGGTCGGTGAACGTCTCCGCGGCGCGGTCGAGGGCCTGCTTCGCCGCCCCCTTCTCCCTCCTCCTCCGATGGATCCTGCCCCGCACGAGCAGCGTCCGGGCGTGATCGAATGGGTACGCGAGGCCGGCGTGGAGCTCCTCGGCCCGGTCGAGTCGATCGAGGGCGGCCGAGCTCTCGCCCCGGGCGGCCAGGAGGAGCGCCCGGCACCGGGCCGCGACGGCACGAGCCCATCGGCGGTCCAGTCGCTCTGCCAGGGCTTCGAAGGGCTCGAGCACCGCTTCGGCGCGCCCGAGGTCGCCCACCTCCAGCAGCGCCTCCACGAGGTCCGGAAGGAACCGGAACTGCGCCGGATCGCCGAGGCCAACCTCCGCGAGAAGGCCGGGCAGCCCGCCGAGGACATCGACCACCGCCCCCACGTGGCCGAGCGACAGTTCGGCGTGGCCGAGGGTGGTCGCGGCCAGGTGGATGAGTGGTGGGGCCTCCAGGCTCCGTCCCAGCTCGAGCATGCGGGCGGCGTGGTCCCGGGCCTCGGGCAGGTTGCCCAGGTGTGTGTCGGCCAGCGCGAGGGCCATCCTCCCCGCCATCTCCATCTCCGGCTGCCCGGTGGCGGTCGCGGCATCGACGGCCTCGCCCGCAAGTGCCCGGGCGCCGGTGAAGTCGCCGGCCCAGGTCTCCGTCTCCGACATGAGGAACAGCAGGAAGGGGAGGGACCCCTCGTCCCCGCGCTCCTCGAGGTCGCGACGCACCCGGGCGAAGCGTTCCCGGGCCTCGTCCAGCCGGTCGAGGGCTCGCGCCACGTAGGCATGGAAGAAGCTGGGGCGCCAGTCCAGGGGCCGGCGCTCCGCCCACGCCTCGAGCTCGAGGGCCCGGGCCAGGGCCTCCTCGGGAACGGGGCTGCCGGACAGGAGCTCGGCGACGGCGGCCTGGACCAGGGCCGGGGCGAGAAGCGAGCGGTCGCTCGACCCCTCGAGCGCCCGCATCGCCGCCCGGGCGTGCTCCGCACCCCGCCGGACGTCGCCGGCCGTGGTCAGGATCCAGAACGAGGTGAGCTCGGTCTCCACCCGGACCCTCCGGTCGTCCCCGGCCTCCCGGGCGGCGAGCTCCAAAAGCTCGATGGCCTGAGGGACCGCGCCCCGGCGAGCCCGGATCGTGGCCAGCAAGCGTCGGGCTTCCGCGCGCACCGCGCCGGCGCCGAGCTCGGCGACGGCCCGCTCGAGGAGCTCCCCGGCCCGGTCCGCCTCGCCCGCCTCCAGGCGGCACGCGGCCTCATCCACCACCCATCGCAGCGCGTCCGTCGAGGAGGCCGGGGAGAGCCGGACGGCGAGCTCGTACCGATCAGCGGCGGCGTCCGGAGCGCCCTGGGTCCGGGCCCGGGCCGCGGACTCGGCCAGCGTCCCGGCCGCCTCCGCGCTCGGCCCGTCGGCGGCCAGGGCCAGGTGCCGGGCTCGCTCCTCGAGCTCGTCCACGGCCCCGGCGAGCTTCCGATGGAGCGCTCGGCGGGCCTCACGGTCGGTCCCCGCGTAGACGGAGGACGCGAGGAGGGGATGAGTGAAGCGGATGCGGCCATCCTCCCCCTCGAGGATCCCGGCCTGAACGGCGGCGCGGAGCTCATCGGCGAGCGGTCCCCCGACAACGCGCTCGACCAGCTCAACCGAGGGGCGGGAGGCCGCCGACGCGACCAGGAGGAGCTCGCGGGTTCGGGGGAGGAGGTCGCCGACCCGGGCGTCGAGCAGCTCCCGGAGCGTCTCCGGGACGGGGAGGACCTCGCCCCACCCCGGCTCGGGCCCGGATGACGGGAGGGCCCGGGCGATCTCGAGCGCGAAGAACGGATTGCCCTCCGAGACCTCCGCGATGCGGACGAGGAGCCGCCGGGGGAACGACCTGGAGAGTCCCCGGAGGAGGATGTTGTGCAGAGCACCCACGGACATCGGGCCGAGGGTGACGCGCCGGACCCGGTCCCCGGGCAGCGCGTCGGCCAGGCCGAGCGGTGGGGGTCCAGGGACGCGTTCGGGGCGGACGGACAGCAGGAACCCCACCGGATGGTCCCGAAGACGCCGGGCGGCGAACCCCAGGGCCCGCGCCGTCGGGCCGTCGAGCCACTGGACGTCGTCCACGGCCACCACGACGGGCGCTCGTCCGGACAGTTCGGCGAGGGCGGAGAGCGTCCCGGCCCCGATCGCTCGGTGGTCGGGACTGGCGCCTCCGGGGTCGGCCCGAAGCAGGGCCACGTCGAGGGCTCGCCGCTGCGGCTCGGGCAGGTGGGGGGCCACGTCGTCCACGACGTCCGCGAGCAGGTCGGACAGGCCGACGAACGACAGCTCCGCTTCAGCCTGAACGCGCCGGCACGACAGGACTCCGAACCCGCGATCGTGGGCGAGCCGCACGAGCTCGGCCCAGACGGTGGTCTTGCCGATCCCGGCCTCCCCGCCGACGACGAGCGCGGCAGGGCCGTCGGGCAGGGACTCCAGGAAGCCCGAGCCGATCTCGAGCTCGGCCTCCCGTCCGATCGGGCCGCTCATGGCGCCTCCCCCGGCCCAGGTGCCCCGAAGTGTAGCGACGCGCCCGGGGCGGGAGAAACCCGAGCGCCGCCAAACGTGCCGGAAAGGAGAGGAGGACCGGGCGCTTGACGCCCGGCCCCTCCCCGTTGTGAGACCAGTCTGATACGGACTAGTGCATGTGGCCGCCGTGGCCGGCGCCCGCGTCGGACTCCTCCTCCTCGGGCTTCTCCACGACGGCGCTCTCGGTGGTGAGCACCAGCGCGGCGATGGAGGCGGCGTTCTGCAGGGCCGAGCGGGTGACCTTGGCCGGGTCGATGATCCCCACCTTCACCATGTCCACCCACTGGCCGGTGGCCGCGTCGAAGCCGCGAGTGTCGCCCTCGCTACGGATCCGCTCGACGATCACCGCGCCCTCGAACCCGGCGTTCGCGGCGATCAGGCGGGACGGCTCGGACAGGGCGTCCCGGACGATCTTCGCTCCGGTGGCCTCGTCGCCGGTGAGGTCCAGCTTGTCGAGCACGGACTCCGCCCGGATCAGGGCCACGCCCCCGCCCGCCACGATGCCCTCCTCGACCGCCGCGCGGGTGGCCGACAGGGCGTCCTCGATGCGGTGCTTCTTCTCCTTGAGCTCGACCTCGGTGGCCGCGCCGACCTTGATCAGCGCGACGCCGCCGGACAGCTTGGCCAGGCGCTCCTGGAGCTTCTCCCGGTCCCAGTCCGAGTCGGTCTTCTCGATCTCGGCCTTGATCTGGTTGACCCGGCCCTTGATCTCGTCCTCTGCCCCCTGGCCCTCGACGATCGTCGTGTCGTCCTTGGTGACGACGACCTTCCGGGCCTGGCCCAGGAGGTCCAGGGTCGCGTTCTCCAGCTTCAGCCCGACCTCCTCCGAGACGACCGTTGCGCCCGCGAGGATGGCGATGTCCTGGAGCATGGCTTTGCGGCGGTCGCCGAACCCGGGGGCCTTCACCGCCGTCGAC
>JACQTL010000013.1 GCA_016210805.1 Actinomycetota bacterium
GAACTTGAGAGCCCGGCCGCCCGGCGTCGTCTCCGGGCTCCCGTACATCACCCCCACTTTCTCGCGAAGCTGGTTGGTGAACACGACGGAGGTCTTCGACCTGCTGATGGCTCCGACCAGCTTTCGGAGGGCCTGGGACATCAGGCGGGCCTGGAGCCCCACGTGGGAGTCGCCCATCTCCCCCTCGATCTCGGCTCGGGGGACGAGGGCGGCCACCGAGTCGATCACCACGAGGTCCATGGCCCCCGACCGGACCAGCATGTCGGAGATCTCGAGGGCCTGCTCTCCCGAGTCGGGCTGGGAGACCAGGAGCTCGTCGATGTTCACCCCGAGGTTCCGGGCATAGGTCGGGTCCAGCGCATGCTCCGCGTCGATGAACACCGCGATGCCGCCCATCCGCTGGGCCTCCGCGATCATGTGGAGGCACACCGTGGTCTTCCCGGAGCCCTCCGGCCCGAACACCTCCACGATCCGGCCCCGGGGGATCCCGCCGACCCCGAGGGCGAGGTCCAGGGCCAGCGACCCCGTGGGGACGATCGAGATCCCCGCGCCCATGGGGTGCTCGCCGAGGCGCATCACGGCGCCCTTCCCGTACTGCTTCTCGATCTGGGAGAGCGCGACGTCCAGCATCTTCTCGCGTTCCATCCTCGAAGCCTCCTCCCGGCCCGGCCAGCCGGCCCGGCCGATCTCCCTCCCGACGCCCGCGGCGATGCTAGCGAGAGGGTCTGACACTGATTACACCCCTGTAGTTCCACGACTGCAACTCACGCACCGCCCAAACCCTAGTCGAACAGGTGTTCGGGGTCAATCACCCCGGGCCCCGTAACGGTCCGGAGCCCGATGAGGACACACTCCCCATGAAGCTCCCGGCCATCGTCCGCCGCCATCCCCGCCTCGCCGCCACCGCCGTCGTCGTGGGGATCGGGCTGTTCGTGTTCGGGATCGTGTGGTTCGAGCCCCACAAGCTGTTCATCGACGACACGGTGAACGAGGCCCTCCCCACGCCGAGCGCGGAACCCATGGCCACCTCCGAGCCGACCCCCACGCAGGAGCCCACGGCCACCGAGGCGCCCACGGCCACGGAGGAACCGACCGGGGAGCCCGCGGAGCAGGCCGGGCCGGTCACGCTCCGACGGGGCGAGTTCCACCCGCTGGAGCACGGCGTCGAGGGGTCGGCCCGGATCATCAGGCTCGCCGACGGCTCGCTGTTCCTCCGGTTCGAGGGGTTCGAGACCTCCAACGGCCCCGACCTCCGGGTGTACCTGTCCGAGCTCCCCCTCTCCGACGAGTGGAGGATCTGGGACGACGCCCCCTACCTCGACCTCGGCGACCTCAAGGGCAACATCGGGAACCAGAACTACGAGCTCCCCGGGAACCTGGACCTCGACCGGTGGAGGACCGCGGTCGTGTGGTGCCGCCGGTTCACCGTCGGATTCGCCGTGGCCCCCCTGGACCCCGCGTAGGACCCATCAGCCCTCCAGCGGGAACGTGGCCAGCGGCTCGTACCGGGGCGCCGGACGCTGGAGGTGGCTCCGGTAGAGCACGACCCCCTCCACCGGGAACCCCTCGCTCCACACGTCGTCCTCCGGGAGGTCCGGGAGGGCGACGGGGGGCTGGAACCGGGCCACGGTGAGGTGGGGGGTGAGGGGCCGCTTCTCCGGGCGGAACTCCCCGGAGAGCGCCTCGTCCAGCCCGGCGGCCAGCGTCGCGAACCCCGGCGAGGG
Source organism: Actinomycetota bacterium (assembly GCA_016210805.1). Taxonomy (GTDB): domain Bacteria; phylum Actinomycetota; class UBA4738; order UBA4738; genus JACQTL01. The sequence goes on from JACQTL010000013.1 coordinate 1,725, forward strand.
GTCGTCCAGCCCGGCCCACAGGACCCGGGCCCGGCGGGGGTTGGGGAAGGCTCCCAGCCCGCCCAGCGACGTCCGGAAGGCCGGGTGGGCGGCGGCCACCTCGCGCACGGTGTCCTGCACCCAGCCGGCCAGCCTCGGGTACACGCCACCCAGGAACTTCAGGGTCACGTGCCAGTTCCCGGGGGGAGGCCACCGGCCCGTGCCGAGCTTCTCCCGGAGGGGTCCGATCGCCGCCTTGAGCTGCTCCACCACACCGGGCGGGACGTCGGCGGCCACGAACAGGCGGAGGGGCCGGGCCTCCGGTCTCGAAGCGCGGTCCCGGGCCACGGGGCTACTCGGGGAGGAGCTTCCCGTCGAGGTGGCGGCGGAGCAGGTCGAGTGCGGCCTGCTCGGCCCACCGCCGGACCTGGTCCCGGTCCCCCGGCGCCCTGAACCCCCTGGCGTGCCCGGCGCCCTCGGCCTCCAGGGCCAGCCAGACCTGCCCGGGGGGCGCGTCGCCGTGGGGGTCGGGACCGGCCACCCCGGTGAGGGCCACGGCCACGTCGGCCCCGAAGAGCCGGCGGGCCCCGGCGGCCATCTCCCGGGCGCAGGCCTCGCTGACCGGCCCGTGCTCCTCGATCGTCTCCCGGCGGACTCCCAGCACCGCGGCCTTGGCCTCGGCCGTGTAGCAGACCGCCGACCCCAGGAAGTAGTCGGACGCCCCCGGCGCCGCCGTCAGCCGGGTGGCCAGGCCGCCCCCGGTGAGGGACTCGGCGCAGGCCACCGTCCTGCCGGTGGCCCTGAGGAGCCGGCCCACGGCCTGCTCCAGCTCCTCGTCCGCGGTGGTGAAGACGTGGTCGCCCAGCCGGCGGGCCACCTCGGCGGCGAGCGGCTCGATCAGGGCGTCGGCCTCCGCCCGGGAGGCCCCCTTGGCGGTGATCCGGACCTTCACCTCGCCGGACGACGCCAGATAGGCGAGCGTCGGGTTGGTCGAGCCGTGGAACAGGTCGTCGAGCAGCTCGGCCACGGCCGACTCGGCGATCCCGGTGCACCGGACGATCCGCGAGGCGATCGCCGCCGGGCCGGCCACCAGCTCGAGCTCCGGGAGGATCGTCCCGTCCATCATCTCGCGCATCTCGGCCGGGACCCCGGGCACGGCGTAGAGCATCCTCCCCTCCCCCGCCGGGCAGGCCAGGCCGGGCGCCGTCCCCCGGTCCGGCAGGATGTACCTGGCCCCTTCCGGAACGTCCGCCTGGATCAGGTTGGACTCGGGCATCCGCCGGCCGATCCCGGCGAACTTCTCCCTGAGGAACCCCTCGATCTCGGGGTGGCGGACCAGCGGGACGCCCAGGGCCCGGGCGATGGCCTGCCTGGTGATGTCGTCCTGGGTCGGTCCCAGGCCTCCCGTGGCCACGACCACCTCGGCCCGGGACAGGGCCAGGCGGAACGCGTCGGCGATCCGTTCCTCGTTGTCCCCCACGGCCTGGTGGTGGAGCACGTCGATCCCGATCCGGGCCAGGCGGTCGGAGATCCACTGCGCGTTCGAGTTCGCGATCTGGCCGAGGAGGATCTCGGTGCCGACGCCGATCACCTCGGCCCTCACGCAGCCTCCCCGGTGGTCCGGAGCTTCCAGAAGTAGTCGATCCCGGAGACGACCGTGGCCACCACGGCCACCACCAGGGCGGCCAGCCGCGCCTGATCGGCGCCGGGGGACAGCGGGAGCAGGTACAGCGTGATGGCCACGAGCTGGGCCCCGGTCTTCAGCTTGCCGAGGCTCGAGGCGGGCATGGCGATCCCCCGGGTCCCCTGCCAGGCCCGGAGGGCGGAGACGGCCACCTCGCGGATCACGATGACCGCCGCCCCCCACAGCGGGACCGAGCCGATCGCCGTGAGCGTGATCACCGGGGCCGCGATGAACAGCTTGTCGGAGAGCGGATCGAGCCACTCCCCGGTCCGGGTCACCACCCCGTGGCGGCGGGCCAGGTAGCCGTCCAGGCCGTCGGAGAGGGCCCCCAGGACGAACACGGCAACGGCCGCGTAGGAGGCCGGCCTGGACTCCACCAGGACCAGGACCACGAGCACGGGCACCAGGGCGATCCGGGAGACCGAGATGAGGTTCGGCCAGCCCAGGCCGAACGGGGCTAGCCGCCCGCGGTCGATGGGTCCGGCTCCTCGGTCGGGTCCCCCTCGCCGGGGCTGGGGAAGGACGTCGCCGCCTCCTGGGGGGGCCTGAAGGTCACCTCGTAGGCGGCGCTGGGGTCTCCGGGGACGCCCACCTCGGCGCCGTTCACCGAGAGCTGGAGGACTCCCCCCCTCTCGGCCTCCACGCTGATCTCCCGCACGGCCGCGAACGACACGGACTCGCCCTCCCGGAGCAGGCCGTCGAACGAGGCCCTGCCGTCCTCCAGCACGGTGACCCTGACCTCCTCCAGGGCCAGCATCGCCACGGTGACCCCCTCGGTGACGGCAACGGCGCCGGACGGGGGCCGGGCCGGCGGGGTGGCCGCGGTCGGCGAGCC
>JACQTL010000035.1 GCA_016210805.1 Actinomycetota bacterium
ACGTAGAGGTAGAGCAGGTCGAGATCGGGACAGCCGGGACCGCAGAACAGGGCCCGGTCGAAGACTCGCTCGATCATGAGCGGGTTGACGATCCCCAGGACCGAGGTCACCACGATGGCCAGCCCGACCAGGGCCACCTTCCTCCGGTAGGGGCGGAAGGTCCCGACCACCCGGCGCACGGTGCGCCGGTCGACCGGCCGGGCGTCCTCCTCGGACAGCACGGCCGGGAAGTGGTGGAAGCCCATCCCTCGGCGGCCCATGCGTCCCAAGATACCGCCGCTCCGGGACACGGCCGGGCGCAAGCCGGGGCCGGCTACCGGACTATCGAGGCCCCCGGCCTATCCTTCCCCCTGATGGAGGACTCCCTGATACGCCGGGCAACGGGCCTGCTGGAGGCCGGCCAGGCGGAGGGTGCCGCGGAGATGGTGCGGACGGCGCTGGCCGTCGAGCGGGACCCCAGCCGCTCGGTGGGGCTGATGAAGGTGCTCGCCGACGCCCTGGTCGTCCTGGGCGACCTGGCCGGGGCCCTGAACGTCCTCCGCGAGGCGGCTTCCACGGTCGGCGCCGACGAGGGTGCCGCCGCGGGGGACATCGCCCGCCGGACGGCTCGAGCCCTGATCCTGGGACGGCGCCGGCTGCGGGGACCGGCCATCCCGGGGGGGGCCCGCGAGGCCGAGGCGTGGTCCGAGCGTCTCCTGGCCATGGGACACGGTGGTAACCCGGCCTTCCGTGCGGAGGGGGAGCTCCTCCTCGCCCTGACCGACGGGTTCGCCGGCCTCCCGTCCAGGGCCCGGACGCATGCCCTGAGAGCCACCCAGGAGGGGATCGTGGCCGGGGCCCGGCTCCCGCCGGACTTCGGCGCCCTGCTAGGGCTGGCCTGGTGGCTGGCCGACGAGCCCCGGGAGGCGATCGGTGCGATCGACCGGCTCGGCCGCGACGGCCGCGACGCGAGGTCGGTGAGAGCGGTGGCCCGCTTCGAGATGGGCGAGGTCCAGGCGGCCGCCACGGACGCATCGGTCGCCTGGGACGGGCGAACCGTCCCGGCGGGCCTGGAGGCGCTGGGCGGGCTCCTGGCCTGGCCGAGCAGCGACCCGGCGCTCGCGGGGCACGTGGGGGAGGCCATGGCGGCGGCACACCTCGACGACCGGCCTGTCCCCCTCGCCCACCTTTCGCTGTCGCTCGCATCCCGGGCCCTCCTGCGGAGCGGTCGCCGGTCGCTCGCGCAGCAGCTCGCCAGGGACGTGGGCGCTTCCGTGCATGGAGGGTGGCCCCGGGGTGCGGCGGCCCACGCCTTCGAGGTCCTGGAGAACGTCGAGGCCCTGGCCGCGTACGAGGACGGCTCGGTGGCCTCGTTCCGCCACCGGCGCCTGGAGGGCGCCCACGCGCTGGAGCCCGACACCCTCGTCGCGGTGGGCCGCCGGTTCAGGGCGACCGGGTTCCAGTTCGAGGCCGCGGAGAGCCTCGCCGCGGCGGGCCGCGCCGCCCTGGCCCGCGGCGACGAGCAGCGCGGGAAGCGGCTCCTCTCCGAGGCCGCGGAGCGCTACGAGGCGATGGCGGCCACCACCGAGCTGACGAGGGTTCGGTCCGAGCTGCAGCGCTAGCGGCTGACGGGACCCGCTATCCCGACGCTCCATGATTTCGGGACATGGCCTGTGAGCCGGAGAAGATATCCCCAATGGACCTTCAGAGATCGGCCAGGGTGCGGGCCCGTGCGAGGACGGCGCGCGTCATCTCCGGGGTTAGCTTGCCGGTGAAGGTGTTCTGCTGGCTGGGGTGGTAGCAGCCGAGCAGGGTCCAGGGACCGACCTCGGCCTCCATCCCGTGGCCGAACGCGGGTCTGGGGCGCGACGGGTGGCCGAACGCGGCCCCGGCCCTCAGCGCCCCGTCCCAGGCGAAAGAGCCCAGCGCCAGGAGCACCGTCACGTTCTCGAGCAGTCGGAGCTCGCGGACCAGGTAGGGCAGGCAGTTGTCCCTTTCGGCCGGGGTGGGGCGGTTCCCGGGCGGGGCGCACCTGTTCACGGCGGCCACGTACACGCCCCGGAGCTCGAGCCCGTCGTCGCGGTCGATCGAAGTGGGCTGGTTGGCGAACCCGGTCCGGTGGAGCGAGGCGAACAGGAAGTCGCCCGAGCGGTCGCCGGTGAAGATCCGCCCGGTGCGGTTCCCGCCGTGCGCCGCCGGGGCCAGCCCGACCACCAGCACACGAGCTTCGGGGTCACCGAACCCCGGGACGGGACGGGCCCAGTAGTCCCAGTCGCGGAACCGGGCCGGCCTCTCCCCCGCTGCCCGCTCGCGCCACTCGACCAGCCGGGGAC
>JACQTL010000399.1 GCA_016210805.1 Actinomycetota bacterium
GACTACACGGTGGACTGGGTCCACCTCAAGCTGAACGACCAGGCCCAGCGAACGGTCCTCTGCAAGGACCCCTTCAAGTCGGTCGACGAGCGGGTGGAGCAGCTCATCGCCCACATGTAGGGGGGCCGCCGAGGTCCGCGCTCAGGGGCGACGCCAGGCCCGACCCTGCACGGCCATCCGGCCGGCCAGCACGCCGGCCGCGCCCGCGGCCAGGAAGAAGGCCGGGTCGTCGGCGGGGGAGCGGCCCATCGACCGGACCTCCACCCTCCTGCGCTCGAGCTCCGCCAGGGCGGGCCGTCCGTCCGCCTCGACCAGCTGGTGGCGTTCCTCGAGCCTGGCTCCCCGCAGGTCCGCCCACACCGCCTCCCGCTGCTCGCCCTCCAGGACCGGAACGGCCACGTTGGCCTCCACCCTGCACACGTCGGCCAGGATCGTGAGGGAGTGGTGGGAGACCCCCCGGTGCCGCTCCCGGGGGTCGGCGAAGCTCACCCGCAGAGCGGCCACGGGGCGCCCGCCCACGGACGGGGCGGCGTTCAGCGAGTTCCCCGCCCCCAGCGAGCTCACGCCCCATCTCGTGCTCGTCCCCAGGTTCCCGGGCCCGTCGGCCACCACCACGACCTCCGCCTCGAGCAGGGCCCGCGCGGCCAGGAGGGCGGTCCAGACGGTGACCGCCTCCAGGTCCCCGCCGAAGGCCTGCCCACAGGTCACGGTGCCGTCCACGAGCCCCGCGTCGCGGAGCGTGGCCACCAGCCGGGAGAACCCCGCGGCCAGGGCGGCGCCGTCCGTCATGACGTACGCGACCCTCCCGGCGCCGGCGGCCCTGGCCCCGGCGGCGATGGGCCCCACCATGGAGTGCAGGGGAGCGACGACCACGGGGGTGCCGGTCAGGTCGGCGCCGTCCAGGGCCTCCGCGTGGGTCTCCTCCACGGAGGACACGGCCACCTGGAGGGGCGTGTAGCGGGCCTTCATGACCCGTCCCGGAGGCGCCGGCTCCTCCCCGGGGCGGCCCCCGAGCACCGCCACGACCAGGTGGAACCCCCCGGTGCCGAGCCCGAGCTCCACCGCCGTGGCGTTCACCACGACCTCATCCCCGGCCTCCACGGGCCCGGTCAGCGCGGGGTAGGCGAGGGCCGGCTCCGGACCGTCGCCGACCTCGACCTCCAGCTCGACCGCCCCCGGCCGCTCCGCCGACACCCGGAGCACCGTCCCTCGCCTGAGCCTCACCACGCGGCCAGTATGATGCCGGTCGATGCACCCGCTCGAACGGCTGCTCAACCTGGTGGCCCTGCTCCTCGAAGCGGGCCGCCCCCTCACCTTCGGAGAGATCCGGGCCAAGCTCCCCGCCTACCAGCAGGGCGACCTCCCCGCGGCCAAGCGGATGTTCGAGCGGGACAAGGACGTCCTCCGGGAGAACGGGATCCCCGTCGAGCTCTACCCCACCGACCCCTGGGAGGTCGAGGACGGGTACCTGATCCCCAAGGATCGCTACTACCTGCCGGAGATCAGCTTCACCCCGGAGGAGATCTCGGCACTGGTCGTCGCGGCCCACACCCCGGGGGCCGACGGGGAGGCCGAGCAGGCCGTGCGGAAGCTCCAGGTCGGGGCGGAGAGCGCTCCGCTGGCCGCCCTGTCCCGGAGCCCGATCACGGCCGGGATCGACCCGGGTGGTCCGAGGCTCGCCGCCGTCGCCGAGGCCATCGAGGGGCGGCGGGCCGTGAGGTTCTCCTATCGGCCGGCCCGGGGCGAGCCGGGGGAGCGCCACGTCGACCCCTGGGCCATCGTGTGGCGCTCGGGCCACTGGTACGTGGCCGGGCTCGACCGCGACCGCGGCGAGCCCCGCTCGTTCCGGCTCTCCCGGTTCCTGTCCGACGTCAGCCAGGAGGGGGAGGCCTCTTCGCCGCCGCCCGGCTTCGACGCGAAGGCGCAGCTCCGCCTGGGCCCGTGGGGGACCGGCCAGGGCCTCCGAAGGGCCCGGGTGGCCTTCTCGCCGGACGTGTCCTGGTGGGCCACGAGGGGCCTGCCCGAGGCCGAGGTGAAGAGGACGCGGCGGGACGGTTGGGTGGAGGTGGCGCTGCCGGCCGGCGACTCGACGGCCTTCGTCTCCTGGGTGCTGTCCTTCGGGCCCGACGCGGAGCTCCTGTCCCCGAGGGCCCTGCGCGAGGACCTGGTGGCCCGGCTGGAGGCGGCCCGTGCGGCCCTCTAGGGCGTCGGAGCGGCTCCGCCGCCTCCTGGTCCTCGTCCCGTACGTGGTCCGCCATCCGGGCACCCCGCTCGCCGAGATCACCCGCCTGTTCGACGTCCCGGAGGACGAGCTGCTGGCCGACCTCAACCTCCTGTTCATGACCGGCCTCCCCCCCTACGGCCCCGGCGACCTGATCGACGTCGTGGTGGAGGAGGGCCGGGTGTGGATCGAGATGGCCGACCACTTCGCCCGCCCCCTACGTCTCTCCCGGAACGAGGCCGTGGCCCTGTACCTCCAGGGCAAGGCCCTCCTGGGCACCCCGGGGCTCCCCGAGGCGCCGGCCCTCGCGTCGGCCCTGGTCAAGCTGGAGGAGGGGCTGGGGCCGGAGGCCCTGGGGGAGCTGGCCGGGCGGGTGGAGGCGGCCGACGACGGCCGCCCCGCCGCCGGGGACCTCCTGGAGCCGCTGATGCGCGCCGCCGGGGAGCACCGGAGGCTCGAGATCGAACACTACTCGGCGGCCAGGGACGAAACCCTGACCCGCCGGATCGACCCCGAGGAGGTCTTCTCGGCCATGGGGAACTGGTACGTGGTGGCCTGGGACGAGCCGGCCGACGCGGAGCGGATGTTCCGGATCGACCGGATCCGGGCGGTCCGTCCCACCGGGGAGCGGTTCGAGCCCCGGGGGCTGGCCGGGGCCGGGCGGCCCCTCTACAGCCGTTCGGAGGACGACGTCCCCGTCCGCCTCCGCCTCGGTCCTGGGGCCAGGTGGGTGTCCGAGTACTACGAGACGGAACCGGTGGGCACGGCGAAGGACGGCACCATGGAGGTGATCCTCCCGACGAGACAGCTGCCCTGGCTGGCCAAGCTCCTGGTCCGGCTGGGAGGGGAGGCCCTGGTCGTGGAGCCCGCCGAGCTCCGGGACCTGGCCAGGGAGGTGGCCGACCGGACCCTGGCCCGCTACCGGTGACGGGCCGAATGGCCTAGTCCGAGCACCGACGTTCGTCCATCTCAAGCGGCCCCGGGGGGCATCCGATACTTCCCTCGGGATGACCACAATCAGGACGACGTGCCCGCGCTGCGGAGAGGTGGACATGGGCCCGGAGGCCATCCTCCTCTCGGTGGGGCGTGGCGGCCGTGACGGCCGCTACCGGTTCGTCTGTCCGGTCTGCACCGATCCCGTGGAGAAGCCCGCCGACCGCAAGATCGTCGCGCTGCTCGTCTCGGCGGGGGTGGACGTGGCCGAGCGTGCCCTGGCCGAGGCCGAGCAGGCCACCGCCCTGTTCGATGACGGAGACCTGGAAGGGGCGGTGGAGGAGGAGCCGGGGTGGCTGGAACGGCACTCCGGAGGGCCCGCGTTCACGATCGACGACGTGATCCGGTTCCACTTCCTGCTCCAGGACGACGGCCGGATCTCCCGCTTCCTGGACGACGAGTAGTCGCTGCTATGCTCGGGCCGTGTCGGTCCCAGCCGCCGTCTTCCTCGTCGTCGGCCTGATCGCGATCGGGGTCCTCGCGGCGGTCCTCGTGTGGCTCGTCAAGCACGTGCGGCTCCTGGCCGGCTCGCTGGCGGAGCTCCAGCGGGCCGCGGAGCCGGTCCTCCGGGACATCCGGGCCGAGGCCGAGAGGGCCCAGGAGACCGCCGACCGGCTGGTCCGGGAGGCCTCCCTTCGCCGGGAGGAGCGCGAGCGCAAGCGCCGGACAAGGACCATGAGGCGCGGGCTCCGGCGACAGGGTCGGGTGCGGCGCTAGAATCGGTGGCGCGGGCCGCCGGCCCCCTGGGTTCATGTTCAACATCGGTCCTCTGGAGCTCATGGTCATCCTGGTAGTGGCCCTCATCGTCGTCGGCCCCAAGCGCCTCCCCGAGATGGGCCGTTCGATCGGGAAGTCGCTCCGGGAGTTCCGCCGGGCCTCCGAGGAGGTCAGGCAGTCGTTCGAGATGGACCTCGGATCCGAGGACCCGGACGACGACGACGGCCTCCGGGGGGACCGCGAGGGGAGTGACGGGAGCGAGGGGGCCGCGGAGACGCCCGCCCTGCCGGATCCGGCGGAGGGGGAGGAGCCCGCCGGGCGTGCCGGGCCGCGGGGCTCGGCCTCCGAGTAGGGTCCGCCGCACCCTCCCATGCCGCTCATCCCGCATCCGCGGCGCCGCCGGCGCGAGGCCGAGCGCGGGATGACGATCGTCGAGCACCTCACCGAGCTCCGGACCCGCCTGATCGTCTCCCTGGTCGCCGTGGCCGTGGGCGCCGTGGTGGGCTGGCTCGTCTACGAGCCCGTCTTCCGCCTCCTGACCTCACCCTTCGTGCAGGCCTGCCGCCAGCTCGCCCCGGAGATCCGCCCGCCCCAGGGCTGCGAGCAGGCCCTGATCGTGGTCTCGGTGACCGAGCCGTTCCTGATCCGGTTCAAGGTCAGCGTGTTCACCGGCCTCGGCATCGCCCTTCCCGTGGTCCTCTACCAGCTCTGGCGGTTCATCACCCCGGGGCTGACCCGCCGGGAGCGGCGCCTGGCCATCCCCTTCGTGCTCTCCTCGGTGGTCCTGTTCGCCCTGGGGACCTGGTTCGCCTTCATCACCCTGCCCCGGGCCCTCGCCTTCCTGCTGGGCTTCGCGGGGACGACCCTCACCCCGCTCCTCACCGTGGACCGGTACGTGGGCTTCGTCCTCGTGCTGATCCTGGCCTTCGGCCTCACCTTCGAGTTCCCCCTGCTCCTGGTGTTCCTGTCGCTCGTGCGCGTGATCACCAGCAGGCAGATGCGCCGGTGGAGGCGCTACGCCTACCTGTCGGTCACGATCGTGGCCGCCGTGGTCACGCCCAGCCAGGACCCCTACACCCTGCTGGCCATGGCGCTGCCCATGGTCCTGTTCTACGAGCTGGCCATCATCGTGGCTCGCCTGTTCAAGCGGTGACCCCCGGGGGGCCGGCGACCGCTATCCTTGTGGCTCCCGTCCGGAACGAGGTGGATCGAGCGCATGGCCATAAAGGGCAAGGGCAAGACGAGATCGCGGCGCGCGGTGGCCGGAGGGCCGAAGCCCGTGTACGTGGTTCCCAGGAAGCCGTTCCTGCGGCGCCGGAGCACCAGGGTCGGTGCCGTCGGCCTGCTCGTGGCCGTGGTGGGAGGGGTCCTGCTGGGCGTGTGGATGAACCAGCGCGCCGCCGACCGCCTCGCCCTCCGGCGGGAGGCCGTCCTGGAGTTCGCGGCGCGGCTGGAGCAGCCCCTGTCTCCCATCGCCACGCCGCTGCCCCCCACGGGCCTGAAGCTCTTCGCCGACCTGGGGGACCTGGTCGCCCAGCTCCGCGAGGGCTCGATCGACCCGTCGGTGGCCATCAGGCAGGCCGACTCGAACGGGCGGCTGGCCGAGAGCGCCGGGGAGGCCGTGGCCGACATCCCCGCCGCCGACCTGGTCCGTGACAAGGGGATGCCCATCGAGCTGCTGGACACGAAGGAGGCCACGGTCACCTCCCTCGACGTCTTCGCCCAGGCCACCGAGCTGATCCGCCTGGCCGCCGAGGCGGGCCCCGGTGACGAGCGCGAGGACCTCCTCGACGTGGCCGAGCGGATGCTCGCCACGGCGGATTCCCTGTTCTCGTCCGGGTACCTGAAGCTCGTGAACGCCCGGTTCGAGCTCGGCCTCGGAGAGGCCCAGCCCTTCGCGCCCGGGTTCGAGGAGCCCCTCACGTGAGGAGGAGACGGTGACCGACCCGCTGACGGCCAGGTACGGCCTCCTTTTGATCCACGCCTTCCCCCTGGACGCCCGGATGTGGCACCCGCAGGTCGAAGCCCTCCGGGACCGGCTCCCGGTGGCCGCTCCCCACATGCCGGGCTTCGGCCCCGGCGACGGGGGGTCGGAGCCGTCCGGGCTGCGGGTGATGACCATGGAGCACGCCGTGGAGCGCTCGATCGGCGAGCTCAACGGGCTGTCGGTGAACCAGGCCGTGGTGGTCGGGCTGTCCATGGGCGGCTACGTGGCCCTGGACCTGTGGCGGAGGCACCCGGACCGGGTCCGAGGGCTGGTCCTGGCCAACACGCGGGCCGAGGCGGACGACGAGGCCGGCCGGGACCGGCGGGCGGCCCTGGCGGAGCGCCTGGCCTCTGAGGGATCGGGCTTCCTGGTGGAGAGCCCCCCACCCCTCCTCTCCGACGGCGCGCCCGACGACCTCAGGGCCTGGGTCCGGTCCAACATCGCCGACCAGCCGGCCTCGGCCATCGCCGCGGCGTCCCTGGGGATGGCCGAGCGCCCGGACTCCACCGGTGACCTCGGGGGGATCACGGTGCCCACGATGGTCATCTCGTCCGGCGGGGACACGCTGATCCCGCCGGCCGAGAGCCGGCGCATGGCCGACGCCATCGCCGGAGCCTCGTACCACGAGATCGAGGGTGCGGGGCACCTGTCCAACCTCGAGGCCCCCGAGGCCTTCAACGAGCTGCTCGCCCTGCACCTGAAGCGCTGCGACGCCCTCTGAGCCGCCCCCACCGCCGCCCGTAGACTGGAGGGGTGACCCTCCGCGACGCCTTCGAGGAGCGCTATCCCTTCCACCTCGACGACTTCCAGGTGGAGGCCATCGACGCGCTGGACGGGGGGGAGTCCGTGCTCGTGGCGGCTCCCACGGGATCCGGCAAGACCGTGGTGGCCGAGTACGCGGTGGAGCGGGCCCTGGATGGGGGCGCGAAGTGCTTCTACACCACCCCCCTGAAGGCCCTCTCGAACCAGAAGTTCGGGGACTTCGTGGCCAGGCACGGGGCCTCCCGGGTGGGGCTGCTCACCGGGGACAACGCGATCAACCCGGAGGCCCCGGTCGTGGTCATGACCACCGAGGTCCTCCGCAACATGCTCTACGAGCAGAGCCCGACCCTGGAGGGGCTCCTCCACGTGGTCATGGACGAGGTCCACTACCTGCAGGATCCGTACCGGGGGGCGGTGTGGGAGGAGGTCCTGATCCACCTCCCGCTCTCGGTCTCGGTGGTCTCCTTATCGGCCACCGTGTCGAACGCGGAGCAGTTCGGGGAGTGGATCGGGACGCTCCGGGGCCCGACCAGGGTGGTGATCGAGGAGCGCCGGCCGGTCCCCCTGGAGCACCACTACCTGGTTGGCCGGGACCTCCACCCCATGCACGTGGAGCGGGAAGGAGAGCCCTGGCCGAACCCGTACCTGCTCTCGCTGGACCAGCGGGAGGCCCGGGTCCGCCAGTACCGCCGGGTGGACGGCCGCAGGCAGTACGAGCGCATCCCCCGGCCCCGGGAGGGCCACCGCCGCGTGTTCGTCCCCCGCCGCGAGGACGTCGTCGAGGTCCTCCGGGACGCCGGGATGCTCCCGGCGATCTACTTCGTGTTCAGCCGGGTGGGGTGCGACCGGAGCGTGGAGTTCGTGGCCGGCTCGGGGCTCCGGCTCACCTCCCGCGAGGAGGAGGCCCGGATCCGCGAGTTCGCGGAGATGCGGTCGGCGTTCATCGACGACGAGGACCTGGCCACGCTGGGGTTCTTCGAGTTCCGGGAGGCCCTGGCCCTGGGGGTCTCCGCCCACCACGCCGGGATGCTGCCCGTCTTCAAGGAGACCGTCGAGGAACTGTTCAAGGCCGGCCTGGTCAAGGTGGTGTTCGCCACCGAGACCCTGTCCCTGGGGATCAACATGCCGGCCAAGACGGTGGTGATCGAGGACCTGTGGAAGTTCTCCGGGGAGCGCCACGAGCTGGTCACCCCGGGGGAGTACACCCAGCTGACCGGGCGGGCCGGGCGGAGGGGGATCGACACGCTCGGCCACGCCGTCGTGCTCTACCAGCGTCAGGTGGAGTTCGAGCGGGTGGCCTCGCTGGCCTCCACCCGAACCTACGAGCTCACCTCGTCGTTCCGGCCCTCCTACAACATGGCCGTGAACCTGGTCCGCAACTACACGCCGGAGGAGACCCACCACCTCCTGAACTCCTCCTTCGCCCAGTTCCTGGCCGACCGGAGCGTCGTGGCCCGGGAGCGGGAGATGGAGCGGGACCGGGCCGCCCTGGCCGGGTACCGGGAGCAGATGCGGTGCCACCTCGGGGACTTCCAGGCCTACTGGGAGCTCAGGGAACGGGCCCGGCGGATCCGGGAGGAGGCCCGCAAGGGGTCCGAGCGGGCCCGGGGCGACGCCACCAAGGCCGCCCTGGCCTCCCTCGAGCCCGGCGACGTCGTGTTCGTGCCCAGGGCCCGGCGCCGGGGGCTCGCCGTGGTCCTCTCCGTGGCCGACGGCCGTCCGAACGTCCTCACCCAGGACCGGAAGTCGTTCCGGCTGTCGACCCGCGACTTCGACGACCCGCCCCCCGCCGTGGCCAGGATCCCGCTGCCCAGGAGCGGCAGCGTGCGGAGCGCCAGGTTCCGGAGGGACGTGGCCGCCCGGCTGGTCGCCCTCGACGTGCGCGCCCCCACGAAGAAGCCGGCCCGGATCGATCCGGAGGCCGAGTCCCGCGCCGTGGCCCTGGAGCGGCGGGCCCGGCGCCATCCCTCCCACGCCTGCCCCGAGCGGGACAAGCACGAGCGGTGGGCCACCAGGGCCTCCAAGCTCGAGGAGCGGATCCAGGGGATCGAGCGGTTCGTCCGCAGCCGGACCGAGACGCTCGGCCGGCAGTTCGACCGGGTCCTGTCGGTCCTCGTGGACCTGGGCTACGTGCGGGACTTCGAGATCCTCCCCAAGGGCGAGACCCTGGCCCGGATCTACGGGGAGGGCGACATCCTGGGGTCCGAGGCGCTGGCCGAGGGGCTGTTCGACGGCCTGTCCCCGGCGGAGATGGCCGCCCTGGTCTCCACCCTGGTCTACGAGTCGCGCGAGCGGGTTCCCCGGCCGGCCGAGATGCCCACCGCCGAGACCGGGGCGCGGTACCGGCGCCTCTCCCGGACGTGGCAGCGGATCCGCCGGTCGGAGGACAGGCACCACGTCCAGCTCTGCCGGGAGCTGGAGGCCGGCTTCGCCACGCCGGTGTTCCACTGGGCCGAGGGCAAGCCGCTGGAGGACGTGCTGGGGGAGACCGGGATGGCCCCCGGGGACTTCGTGCGGAGCTGCAAGCTCCTCCTCGACCTCCTCGGGCAGATCCAGGACGTGGCCGGGCCGGAGGCCTCCGCGCTCGCTCGTCGGGCCCACTACGCCGTGAACCGAGGGGTGGTGTCGTACACAGGCGTCTGAGACGGGGGCCCTCGCGGTCGGGCTACGATTCCGCCCGTGGACCCCCTCGACTCGCTGGCCTCCCGGCTGAGCCCGGGCGCGGCGACGACCGATCCCGGATCGCTGGCCGAGGCGAGCTGGGACATGTCCCCGGCGGCGATGCTCCGGTGGTCCCGCCCGGGGGAGCCGGTGCGGCCCCTGGTCCTCGTCCGTCCCGCCTCCACCGAGGACGTGTCCGAGGCGCTCCGGTGGGCGGAAGAGACGGGCACCCCCGTGGTCACCCGGGGGTTGGGCTCGGGCGTGTGCGGCGGGGCGGTGGCCGGGACCGGCTCACTCGTGCTGGACGTGTCCTCCATGGGCTCGGTCCTGGCCGTGGACGACGCCTCCGGCGTGGTGGAGGTCCAGGCCGGGTGCCGGGGGACGGAGCTCGAGGCCGCCCTGGCCCCGCACGGCCTGACCACCGGCCACTACCCTCAGTCGATCGCCCTGTCCTCGGTGGGGGGATGGATCGCCGCGGCGGGCGCCGGGCAGGCCAGCGCGGGGTTCGGCCCCGTGGAGGACCTCGTCGTCGGCCTCACCGCGGTGCTGGCCGACGGCACGGTGGTCCGCCTCCGGCCCGCCCCTCGCTCGGCGGCCGGGCCGAACCTGCGCCGGCTCCTGGTCGGCTCCGAGGGGACCCTCGCCGTGATCACGGAGGCCGTGCTGGCCTGCGCTCCGCTCCCCACGGCCTGGAGCTGGTCGGCGTTCTCGGCGGGGTCCTTCGGGCCCCTGGTGGACCTGGCCCGGCAGGCCGTGTGGGGGGGCGTCGGGGCGACGATCGTGAGGGGATGGGACGAGGCCGACACCGCCCTGGCCTTCGCCTCGCTGGGCCACCCGGGCGGGGCGGTCGCCATCTTCGGGTTCCCCGACCTGGTTCCCGGCCTGGAGGGCCGCCGGGAGGCTCTGGAGGGGCTGGCCGCGGGGGTGGGCGCGTCGACGCTCGACGGCGGGACGTACGGTGGCCACTGGTGGGAGCACCGCAACGACGTCTCGGAGACCTACCGGCTGATCATGGGCCCCGACCGGATCTTCGGCCCCGGCGTGATGGTCGACTCGATCGAGGTCGCCGGGCTGTGGCGGGACGTCCCGGCCCTCTACGACCGGATCCGGGAGGCCCTCCTGGGCGGCGCGGAGGCCGCCACCTGCCACCTCTCCCACCCGTACCGATCGGGGGCGTCCCTGTACTTCTCCTTCCTGGTCCACGGCGCCGACGAGTACGATGCCGAGCATCGGCTCGGGGAGACGTGGCGGGCCGCGGTCCGGGCCTGCCACGAGGTGGGCGGCACGATGACCCACCACCACGGCGTCGGAACGCTGAAGGCGCCCTTCATGGGCGAGGAGCTCGGAGCGGGGGGTCTGGAGATGCTCAGGCGGATCAAGGCCGCGCTCGACCCGGCCGGCGTGCTCAACCCGGGGAAGCTGTTGCCGTGAGCAGCCCGTTCGGCTCGCTCGCCGTGATCGTGAACCCCGTCTCCGGGAAGGGGAGGGTGGCGGCGGAGATCCCCGAGATCGAGCGCCAGCTCCGCTCCAGGGGCCTGGACTACGAGATCCACCTGACCACGGGACCGGGGGACGCGACGCGCTTCGCCAGGGAGGCCCTGGAGTCGGGACTGCGGTTCGTGGTGGCGGTGGGCGGCGACGGGACGATCCACGAGGTCGTGAACGGCATGATCGTGGACGACCGGCCCGTCGCTCCCGATCCCGTGCTTGGGGTCGTGGCCGCGGGCTCGGGGTCGGACTTCGTGAGGACGTTCGGGCTCCCCGGCGACGCCGTGCGCTCCGTGCACCACCTGTCCGGCGAGAACCTCTACCAGCTCGACGTGGGCAAGATCACCTACCGGGCGGCCGACGGGTCGGCCTCCACCAGGTACTTCCCCAACATCGCGGAGGCAGGGCTCGGGGGGGCGGTGGTCCATCGGGCCAACCGGCTGCCCCGGTTCTTCGGCCGCTCGCGGTACTTCTTCGGGTTCTGGATGTCCCTCCCGGGCTACAAGCCGGGGAGGGTCTCCGTGCAGGCCGGGCGGAAGACCTACGAGGGCAGGGGAGTGACGGTGGTCGTGGCGAACTGCCAGTACTTCGGCGGGGGGATGCGGATCTCCCCCCGGTCCTACCCGGGGGACGGGGCCCTCGACGTGCTCGTGTTCAAGGGGCCGAAGTCGGACTCGTTCACGATCCTCCCCAAGGTGTACAAGGGGGAGCACGTGCCCCATCCCAACATCGTCGAGATGAAGGGGACCACCGTGACGGTGGAGGGGGACCAGCTGCTCCCGATCGAGGCCGACGGCGAGCCCCTGGGGACCACGCCGGCCAGGAGGTGATCTCCGCGCGCACCAGGCGCTCGGTATAGTCGATCAGGTCGGCCGCACAAGCCGTGAACGTCTCCGGCCCATAACGCCGGATGAGGTCGTGAACGGCGCGTTCTCCGATATGGCAGGCTGCCAGTTGAGCCCGCACGTCTCCGATCGTCATCTGCGGCACCCGGACGTTCGCGCGAAGGAGCGTGAAGATCGTCTCATCCGGCTCTCCACGGCGATACAGCTTTAACCAGGGAATCCGCAGGCCGTCCTGGAATATCTCGGTGTTGTCGCAGGCCGAGCTGCCGGGCAGACGCCCGCCCAGGTCCAGGTGGTGGGCCGTGCTGACCGCAAACGCAATACGCCGGCCCTCCCAGAAAATGGGCTTGACGATGAAGA
>JACQTL010000394.1 GCA_016210805.1 Actinomycetota bacterium
GCCCCGATCCGTTCTCCGGCCCCGGGGCCGCGCCGGGGTCCTCCGGCTGGCCCTGCGCGTCCGCCGCGAGCCGCTGCCGTACGCACGCGCGGTGTCGGAGCTCTTCGTGGAGCACCTGGCCAGCCGGGGCATTCCGCTCGGTGGCCGCTGGCTGGACGTGGGCACGGGTGGCGGAGGGATGGCCGACGCCCTGTCCGCTTCGGGGGCCGAGGTCGTCGCGCTCGATGTCTCCGATCGCAGGTTGCCGGGCGCCGGCCGCGTCCGGTTCGTGCTGGGGCGGGGGGAACGGCTCGCCTTCGCCACCGGCTCGTTCGACGGCGTGGTCTCCTCGAACGTCCTGGAGCACGCTCCCGACCGGTGGCGTCTCTTCGCCGAGCTCCTCCGAGTCGTCCGGCCAGGCGGCCACGTCGCCCTGTCCTGGACCAACTGGTACTCGCCGTTCGGTGGCCACGAGTGGAGCCCCTTCCACTACCTGGGTCCGCGGCTGGGGCCTCGCGCCTACCGGGCGGTGCGGGGCCGGGAGCCTCCGCACACGCCGCCCGGGCGCAACCTGTACGTGGTCCACGTGGGCGAGACCCTCCGAGCCCTCCGTCGGTCCGGGGCCGAGATCCTGGACGTCGGCCCTCGCTACTGGCCGACCCTTCGGTTCCTGGCTCGGATCCCGCTGGTCAGGGAGATCGCCCTGTGGAACTGCGTGGTGCTCATGCGCCGACCCCTCGCGGCCGGCCGGGCCCCGGGGGCCGATCCGGGCTCCCCCACGCGGCGCGCGGCCTCCGGTTAGCTCGGGGGGCTCGACCCCCCGCCGGACGAAGGGAGCGCCTCCACGGAGGGGAGCCCTCCGTCCGAGCCTTCCTCCCTCGGCGCACGGAGCATGAGGTCCATCCCGCCGGCGAACCCGGCCAGGACGAGGCTCAGTGTGGCGAGCGCATGAGCCAACCAGTGGGTCGCTCCGAACATGGCGCCGACCACCGGCCTGCTGGGGAGCCCCTGCGCGATCGTGGCGAACGGAGCGGCGGCCATCAGGGCCACCGCGGCCCCCCAGAAGACGGACGCCCGCAGCCCGAGAGCCAGCCACGCCGTCGTGGCGGCCACGGACCCCACCAGACCGAGGAGCCCGCCGAGCAGGAGGGCCGATCCCGCGTGGACCGCGACGAAGACGACCCGCCGGATCACCTGCGTCTCCTGCGCACGGCCCACACGGCCAACGGGGCGGCGAAGATCGCGAGGAGGAACAGGCCCGAGACCACGAGCGCGAACGCGTACGCCCGCTGAGGCCCGTACGCGATCCTCACGGTGTAGGAGCCCCGGCGGGTGATCCGCCACGCCGCCGAGTATCCGTCCACCAGGACGGGAGGACCGAGATCTTGCCCCTCGACGGACGCCCGCCACCCCGGCGCGAAGCTCTGGCCGATCACCAGGTAGTGGGGACCGAGGGCCCCCGTGACCTGCGCCTCGTAGCCTCCCTCCGACGTCGAGGACCATCGCACGGCCGGAGCGCTGGGCGGACCGGGGGACCCGGATCGTCCGGTGGCGTCGGTCGCGTCCTCGCGGGGACCCGTGGTCAGCACGATCGCGTCCGCCTGGAGGGGGCCCGCCGAGACCAGCTCGTGCCGGCTGGCGCTCAGGGTGAGCCCGTTCCCCCGACAGGTGGCCAGGGGGAGCGCCTCCCCGTCGAGCAGATCGCCCACCGTCCCCCGCCCCCGGACGGACACGGCGAGGCCGTCCAGGGTGAACCCCGGGCCATCGGTGCAGGCCAGGATGGCGGCGTCGGGGACCGGCAGCGGGTCGACGCCGGGGATCTCCACCTCGTCGATCCCCACCGGCGGCGTGGGGTCCCTGGCCGGCCCCACCGACGTCACCTCGATGGTGATCTCGTCGGTTCCCCTGGGCGCGAACTCCATCTCGATGGTCCCGTCCTGGAGGGTCTCGAGCCGGCCCACCTCGGTGCTCCCGTCCGAGAACGTGACCTCGACCACCACGATCGGGCTCCTGTCCCTCCCGAGCTGGGTGTGGATCGTGAGACCGCCGACGGTCCGCCTCTCGAACTCGATCCTCAGCCACTCTCCGACCGCTCCGTTGGACACCCACCCGGTCTCCGGGTCGCCGTCGAACGCCGCTCCCCCGCGGGCCCGGGGGATTCCGAACGCGCGGCTGGAGGCGGTGACCCGGACCGGCCGGTCGGGCCCGAGGACGAGATCGTCGATCTCCTCGTCCGTGGCCCGCGGGTCCAGGCGGACCTCTCCCGTGAGCTCGTACACGCCGACCACGGGGACCTCGAACCTTCGGGAGATGCCCACCTCCTCGTCCCGGTCTCGGGGGTCACCGGTGCGCGCCCGCTCGAACAGGTAGGTGAACGGGACGCCCCGGAACCCCGCCAGCCCGGCCTCGGTCTGCCTGGCCACCTCCAGCAGGTCGGTGGGGACCCGGATCACCTCGCGGGCGGTGAGCCCGGGGATCTGGACGTCGGCGATGCCCACCGCCGTCTCCTCCGGGCTGATCCCCGCCTCGAGGGCCAGTATCCGGACCCGGAGGAACCGGGTCCGGCGAGGTTCGAACTCCACGACCGTCGAGGCCCCCTTCGGGGTCTCCGCCGTGACCGAGGTGCCGTCCGAGAACTCCAGGCGGACCAGGCGGATCTGCCGGGCGAAGCCCAGGGGCGGCACGGTGATCGCCACCTCCGAGAGGGTGCGGGGCTCCTCGAAGGTGGCCTGCACCCAGTGCCCGACGGGGTCGTCCAGGGCCCCCACCAGCCACCAGGTGTCGGGGTCGCCGTCGAAGGCGTTCGCCGGGCGGAACTGCGGCAGGTCTCGGAGCCGGTTGCCGTAGCCCGATGCGGTGATGCGCCCGAGGCCGGGGTACAGGGCCACCGTCTCCGCGCCCTCCCGGCCGTCGAAGAGGCCGTAGCCGATGGGCCGGTCCCCCAGCGTCTGGCCCGGTGAGAGTGTGTACGAGGCGTTCTCCAGCGTCCGGCTGAACGACCACGCCCGGCGCCTGTTCGTGTCGGTGACCACGAAGGAGGCACCCCGGTCGTCGAAGAGCCACTCCAGCTGCTCCGGGCCCAGCGTGGCCGAGTAGACCACCGGCGGTCCCCCGTCGAGGAGGCCCCGGCGGGCGGCGGCCACGATCCCGAACCCGTCCCCGGACAGGACCACGGGGGATGCGGCCTCGGCCCGGATCATCGAGGTGGGGTCCTCCACCGTGAGGACCTCGACGGGCGAGAGCGTTCCCTCGAGCCTGGTGGCCTCGTCGCGGACCGTTCCCTCCTCGGGTGCCGCGGGCCCGGGCAGCCCGAAGGTGGCGAAGGGGCGGAGCTGGGGGTCTCCGGTCAGTCCCTGCATCTGGGCGGGCCTGGCCGAGTTGCTGCGTTCCCAATCGATGTCGTTCTGGAGGACCACGTCCTTGACCCCCAGGTACCGGAAGACCTGGGCGATGCCGTCCTGCGGGATCCCTGCCGCATACCCATGCTCGATGGCGGCGAGCAGGTTCGATCCGTACCTCGTCCCCACCGGCAGCCGGATGGGCTGCACGGCGGAGAGGTCCGGCGAGGACCAGGCGATGCCCTCCTTCAGCGCTCCCCACCGATACACGGCGCTGGAGAGCGCGGGGAAGAAGTACGCGCGGTGCTCGGTGTTGCGCTCACTGAGCGCCTCGACAGCTCGATCCCAGTAGCGCGGGATGCCCTCGGTGCTCCGGGCGGCGTTGTACATCCCGCCGGTCCACAGAGGATGGGCGTTCGCCGCGACCAGGATCAGGGCTCCACCCACGGCGGCGGCCCTCAGCCCGAGCATCCGGCTCCGTGAGGCCGCTCGGATCCGCTCGAGCGCGGCCGCCAGTCCCACGCCGACCAGCACGGCCACGGAGAGGTTGAGGGCCGCGCCCAGCTTGTAGGTCGTCCGCAGCCCGGCGGCGCCCGGGACCCGGTCGTAGGCGACGAGGAGCAGGCGGCCGAAGGGGGTCGGCGAGTCGACCGGGAAGATGCCGGCGACCACGAAGGTGGACAGGATCGCCAGGAACAGGAAGAACAGCCGGTGGCGCCACCGGACGAGCCATGCGGAGACCAGGGCCGCGGTCGGGAGGGCGAACCCGGTGACGATCAGCAGTGGGTTGGTGACGTACGGGCGCGCGACCGGGACCCAGGCGCCCAGCCGGTCCCCGCTGTAGAACTGCCAGAACCCCAGTCCCCTGACCGCCTCCGAGACGCTCGAGCTCACGTTGATCACAGAGGGCTGTTCCGAGAAGTCGAGGGCGTTCGACACCTCGGAGGTGGTGAGCAGGAACACCCACCATGCGTTCAGCCCCAGCGTGAAGACCAGGGCCGGCACGGCGAAGGCGAGGACCCGCCGGAGCGGTACCCCCCGGTCGACGACTCCCACCCAGGCCATCAACAGGAAGGCCGTCGACACCGCGTAAACCTGCGGTGCGCCGTTCCCGCCGCCCATGGAGAAGACGACGAGGCCGAACAGGGCCGGCCAGGCGATCCCCCCGCGCCGGAGGCCCCGGAGGGTCACCAGCAGGAGGGCGGGCAGGAGGGCGTAGGCGACGTACGCCCCCGACGTGGGGAGCCCGTACCCGAACGTGAAGGGGGTGAGGGAGTACGCGAGCCCGGCGACGACCTGAGCCAGCATCTCGCGCCGCCGGGTCAGCTCGTCGACGAGGACGATCGTGCCGGCCGTTCCGGCGAGCAGCAGGAGCCCGTGCCACAGGCGCTCCGCGACCCAGGCCGGCGCTCCCGCGGTCCGGAACAGCCAGGCCGCCGCCCCCATCGGGAAGGCCAGCCCGTCGCGGGCCTCGTGCCCCAGGAAGGGGCTCGATCGCCACAGGAGGAAGGTCCGGGACAGGTACCCGGTGGGATCGAGCCACAGGGCGTCGCGCGTGTCGCTCACGTACAGGCCCGGAAGCGACAGGAAGGGGAGGGCCAGCAGGAGGCCGGCCAGGATCAGCCACATCGCCTTCCTCGTCAGGGTGGCTCCGCCGGGCCCGTCCGAGGAGGGCCGGGGAGCCGCCGCGATCTCGTCCGGGATGGCCCTCATTCCAGGCTCCTGACGACGCGGGCGGGATTGCCGGCGACCACGACCCGCCTGGGGACGTCGGAGGTGACCACCGCCCCGTAGCCCACCACCGATCCCTCGCCCACCCGGACCCCCCGGAGGATGGCCGCGCCACGCGCCACCCACACGTTGGCCTCCAGCACGACCGGCGCCGTCTCGACCACCGCGGCCGGGTTCGTCCGGCGGTCGAGGTGCAGGCTGTGCATGTCGGTGTCCAGGAGGTGAGCCTCGCCCAGGATGCAGTCGGGACCGATGTCCACGAGGGTGTCGGCCTGGATGAAGGGCCCGTTCAATCGGGCGTTCGCTCCCACCCGGATCAGCGCTCCGGGCTTGCGGGCCACCAGGCGCGTGCGCCGCCCCAACCCGAACGCGAAGAGGTTGACCCCATCCCCCACCTCGACGGTCCCGGGCCCCTGGACGATCAGACGGTGGTTCGCGATCACGCCCCTTCCGACCCGGAATCGGTTCCCTCGGACGAGCCGGTACGCGCCCAGGACGGTGGCCGACATGGCGAACAGCGCAGCTCGCCTCGCAGGGTCGAGGTCCCGTACCTCGAGGGGGAGGGGACCGTGGCTCATGAGGCGACCAGTCTCGCCACTCGCCGCGCGCATTGACAAGGGCCGCCGGCCGGTTGGCCGGGCCCACCAGTTGTGCGGCTGGGGCTGACAGCCGGTGACGCCGCCGATACGCTGGCGCCCCTTCGGGACGTCGACATGACGGTCGTTCTCGGCATCAACGCGTATCACTCGAGCGCCTCGGCCGCGCTCCTGGTCGACGGCGAGCTCGTCGCGGCGGCCGAGGAGGAGCGCTTCACGCGGGTCAAGTACGAGGTCCGGTTCCCCCAGGAGGCCATCGCCTACTGCCTCGCGGAGGCCGGCCTGGAGCCCGGGGACGTGGACCACCTGGCGATCGCCGGCGACCCCCTGGCCAACCTGATCCGGAAGGCCTGGTTCGTCATGGCCACGCGGACCGGACGGAGGATGGCCCGGCACCGAGCCGACCTCCCGGCTCTGATGCGCGCCAAGGAGGCCTGGGCCGAGCGGCTCGGGGTCGCCCCGGGGACCCTGCGGGCCAGGGTCCATCGCGTCGAGCATCACATCGCCCACATGGCCAGCGCCTTCTACGCGTCACCGTTCGACCGGGCCGCGGTCCTCTCGCTGGACGGCTTCGGCGACATGGTGTCCACGATGTGGGGAGTGGGCGAGGGGACCCGGATGCGGGTGCTCGGAGAGGTCAACTTCCCTCATTCCCTCGGGATCTTCTACCTGGCCCTCACCCAGTTCCTGGGCTTCCACAAGTACGGCGACGAGTACAAGGTCATGGGCCTGTCGTCGTACGGCGAGCCCGAGTACCTCGACGAGATGCGCGATGTCCTGCGCCACGATGGTGGCCTGGGCTTCTCCCTGGACATGGGGTTCTTCCGCCACGGGCGGGAGATGGAGCCCATGAACTGGAGAGAGGGCTCTCCCAGGATGGGGCGGATGTGGGGAGACCGCATGGTCCGCCGGCTCGGTCCGGCCCGGGGGGCGGACGAGCCGCTCGAGGATCGGCACCGCAACCTGGCGGCGTCGATGCAGCGCCGGCTGGAGGAGGTCGTGCTGTCGATCCTGCGCTCGCTCCACGACGGAACGGGCCTCGACGCGGTGGCCCTGGCCGGTGGGGTCGCCCTGAACAGCGTGGTGAACGGGAAGATCCGGGCGCAGACGGGGTTCCGCGACGTGTTCGTGCAGCCCGCGGCCTACGACGGGGGGACCTCCCTCGGCGCCGCCTACCAGGTGCACCACTCGCTCGGGCTTCCCCGCACGGCGCCGATGGAGCACGCCTACTACGGACCGGGGTTCGACGAGCCGGCCTGCCGCCGGGCGCTCGAGTCGGCCGGCGTGGCGTACCGGCGGCTCGACGACGAGGAGCTGGTGGCCCGGACCGCCGAGGCGCTCGATCGGGGAGCCGTCGTGGGGTGGTTCCAGGGGCGGATGGAATGGGGGCCGCGGGCCCTGGGGAACCGCTCCATCCTCGTGGACCCGAGGCGCCCCGAGATGAAGGACGTCCTGAACAGCCGGATCAAGCACCGGGAGCCCTTCCGCCCGTTCGCCCCCTCGATCCTGGAGGAGGCGACCGGACGGTACTTCGAGGACGACCATCCCTCCCCGTTCATGCTGATGGTGTACAACGTGAGGAAGGAGAAGCGGGACGAGATCCCGTCCCCGACACACGTGGATGGCACCGGGCGGCTCCAGACGGTTCGCCCGTCACAGAACCCCCGGTACCACGCCCTCATCGGCGCGTTCGAGGCCCGGACCGGCGTCCCCGTGGTCCTGAACACCTCCTTCAACGAGAACGAGCCGATCTGCTGCACACCCACGGAGGCGGTGGAGACGTTCCGCCGGACACGGATGGACGTGCTCGTCCTGGAGAACCTGTATGCGGAGCGCGATGGCCCGCGGGCCTGACGGGGAGGTGACCGGGCGGTGCCGCGAGCGCTGATCACGGGGATAACGGGACAGGATGGGCAGTACCTGGCCGAGTTCCTCCACGGCCGGGGGTACGACGTCTTCGGGGTGGTTCCCGGCCAGGCCAACCCGAGGGCGGACGCCCTGCAGGAGGAGATGCCGTTCGTGGAGGTCCTGGGGGCCGACCTCCAGGACCTGTCCTCCCTCATCGCTGCGGTCGAGTACAGCCAGCCGGACGAGGTCTACAACCTGGGCGCGATCTCGTTCGTGCCGCTCTCGTTCAGGCAGCCCGAGCTGACGGCCAACGTCACGGGGCTCGGCGTGCTGCGGATGCTCGAGGCCATCCGGGTGGTGGGGGGCAGGGACAACCCGATCCGCTTCTACCAGGCCTCGTCGAGCGAGATGTTCGGGAAGGTCCGCGAGTCTCCCCAGAACGAGAGCACGCCCTTCTACCCCCGCAGCCCGTACGGGGTGGCCAAGGTGTTCGGCCACCAGATCACGGTGAACTACCGCGAGGCGTACGGGCTCTACGCGGTCAGCGGGATCCTGTTCAACCACGAGTCCCCTCGCCGGGGGCTCGAGTTCGTGACGCGGAAGATCACGAACTCGGTCGCCCGGATCAAGGTGGAGATCCAGGAGGAGCTGGTGCTCGGGAACCTGGAGGCTCGAAGGGACTGGGGATACGCGGAGGACTACGTCCGGGCCATGTGGATGATGCTCCAGCAGGCCGAGCCGGACGACTACGTCATCGCCACCGGGGAGTCGCACTCGGTCGAGGAGTTCGTGGAGCGCGCCTTCACGGCCGCCGGGATCGACGACTGGCGCCGGTTCGTGCGGGTGGACCCACGGTTCCTGCGCCCGTCCGACGTCGACACGCTGATCGGTGACCCCTCGAAGGCCCGGCGGGTCCTGGGCTGGGAGCCGACGGTGTCCTTCGACGACCTCGTGCGGCTCATGGTCGAGCGCGATCTCGGGGCCGAGAGGGAACGGCTCCGGTCCCTGGCCCGGTAGCCCGGAGGAGGCGCCGGGCCCCCGCCCCGCCCCCGGGGGAGGCGTCGGCCGCCGGCCCTCCCGTGATGAGCTCGGGGCGCGCGACGGATCGGGCCATCCGGCGATTGCTCGGCCGTGACCCTGGGTAAGCACGATTGGGCCTCGCGCCTGATCACGGGCCGGGCGGGGGAAGGAAGATGGCCAACGTCGCGGTGTGGATCCTGTGAACGCCTCCGTCGCGGTCGTTCGCTCCTTCGTGGCCCATCCATCCGCCCTCTACCACATGCGGGAGTTCGTCCGCGAGCGAGCCGCGGAGTCCGGGGTGGAAGGGACCAACCTGCACGACCTCGTGCTGGCCGTCTCGGAGGCCTGCGCCAACGCCGTGCTCCACAGCTCGACCCCAGAAGTCCGCCTGTCCTGGCGGGAGCTCGATGAAGGCGTCGAGGTCGTGGTCCAGGATCGGGGCGTCTTCCGGCGACGGGTCCGGCTCCCGGAGGTGGACGGTGGCGGCGGGCACGGGATCCCGCTCATGGCCGCCCTCGTCGACGAGCTGACGATCCGGGAGGGGACCCAGTCGGACCCGGGAACCGTGGTCCGCCTGGTCAAGGTTGGGCTCCGCCGGTAACGGCGCCACCTGGGGTCAGCCCGCCAGCGCCTGGTACCAGGCCGACGCGATCTCCTCGTGGCCCCCGCTGTGGGGATGCAGCGTGTCCGCGAAGTCGACGGGGAAGAAAAGCGTCTGGTTGGGGTCGACGAGGGGGACGCCGTGCTCCGCCGCCTCGTCGGCCAGGACCTGGTTCCACGCCGCGCGATCCTCGTCCGTCACCCGGCTCGTGGGCGGGATGGTCCCGAGCCGGACCGGGACGCCCGGCAGCTCTGCGGCGATCTGGGAGAGGATCGAGTGGATCCCGTCCCGGAACTCCTCGAGCGTCGTGTCGCACCCGAACGCGTCGGGGCCCGGGATCATGTTGTTGGTCCCGTAGGCCAGGATGACGAGGTCCGGATCGGCCCCGACGATCTGGGCCACGTGGTTCCTCCCGTAGCAGGTCTCGGTCGCGGTCTCCATCCGGGCCGAGCTCGATCCGACGCCCAGGTTGTAGAGGCGGTAACCGAGCTTCGCCGCCAGGCGGTCGGCCCACCCGTCCAGGTCGTTCAGGGTGTCGGCCCCGTTGGCGATCGAGTCCCCGTACACCACGAGGTTGGGGCGGGCCAGCGCCAGGGCGGGCGCGAGCACCGCGGGGGTGCCGCTGGCGGGCGGGAGGGTAAGGACGATGGCCTCGAGGTCCAGGACCTTGGACCGAACGGTGACCATGACCTTGTGGACGCCGGGCCGCAGGCCCCAGGCGATCGTGGTGCGCTGGACCGCCCCCCCGGACGGCGTCTGGACGTCGATGAAGTGCAGGAACCGGCCATCCAGCCGGACCCGGAGCTGGGCTCCGTTGGCGACGTGGTCGAAGGCGACGGCGGATGCGTTCTCGATCCAAAGCTCGAACGACTGCCAGGTCCCAACGGTCCTCTGATCGGGGCTCACCACCGTCCGCTGGGGGAGCTTCACCCCGGCGTCGAACAGCCACGACCGGATCACGACGCCCCCCCGAGGCGACCCGTTCGGGCCCACCGAGGGCCTGGTCATGTTGGTGACGACGATGGTATGGACCTTCCGGGTCAGCCCCTCGGCGAGCGTCACCTCACCCGAGTTGGCCCTGACGCGCCGGGGAGCGGCTCCGTCGATGGACACGTCGAGCGGCTGGCCGAGGGCGATGATGTCGACACCGACGCGCGTGCTGCTGCGGAACCTGAAGGTGGCCGTGCCGCCCGGCCAGAGCCTGACCGCGCCGTCCCACCGCGTGCTGGCGCCGAGGTACTGGAACGACGACCGGTCGACCGGGAACGAGGTCCACGTGGCTGCCCTCGCTTCCGGTGCCGGCTGGAGCAGGAGGCCGGCGATGGCCAGGGCGACCGGCGCGGCGAGACGCCTCACATGCGATCACTCATGGTGGTTGCCGGGATTGTCCACGGGCCGGTTCCCCCCGTCCAGGCCTCCCGGCATGCCGAGGTGCCCGATATCCCGGTTTGCGTGGCCGGGGGGACCTCTCGATAATCTACCGACCGGTAGAGAGCCGGGCCCGGCAGCCGGGCCGTCGAGGAGAGGGCGAGGGTGATCGAAGAGGCGCTGGCCGAAAAGCGCGCCCTGGTCACGGGGGCCACGGGGTTCCTGGGGCAGGCCCTGCTGGAACGCCTCCTGGGCGACTTCCCCGAGACCCGGGTCGTGCTCCTGGTCCGGGGCCGGTTCGGCCAGCCCGCCCGGGCCCGCGTGGAGGAGCTGCTCGGCCGGCCCTGCTTCAACCCCCTCCGGGAACGGGTGGGGCCCGACGGGATCGCGGCCATGCTCGAGGAGCGCATCGAGGTCCTGGAGGGCGACGTGACCGGGGAGCTCCCGCCGCTCCCCGACGACCTCGACCTGGTCTTCCACTGCGCGGCGACCGTGTCGTTCGACCCCCCGATCGACGAGGGGTTCAGGACGAACCTCGTGGGGACCACCGGCCTGTACGAGGCGGTGGCGGCGAGCGGGGCCCGGCCCTACCTGATCCACACGTCGACGGCCTACGTGGCGGGGATGACCAAGGGCATCGTCCCCGAGGCGCCCCTCTCCCACCGGATCGACTGGCGGGCCGAGACCGCGGCCGCGCTCGCCGCCCGGGCCCGCGTAGAGGAGGCCTCCCGCCGCCCGGAGATGCTCGACCACTTCGTGGCCCGGGCCCGGCACGAGCACGGGCGGGCCGGTCCCCAGGAGGTGGCCCAGGACTCCGAGCGCCGCCGCGAGGACTGGGTCAACCGCCGGCTGGTGGAGTACGGCCGGGCCAGGGCCCAGACGATGGGCTGGCCCGACCTCTACACGTTCACCAAGGCCCTCGGCGAGCGGGCAGCCGAGGAGCTCCGCGGCGACCTCCCCCTGGCCATCGTCCGGCCCTCGATCATCGAGAGCGCGCTCCGCCACCCGTACCCGGGCTGGATCGAGGGGTTCAAGATGGCCGAGCCCATCATCCTGGCCTTCGGGCGGGGGGCCATCCCGGAGTTCCCCGGGATCCCCGAGGGGATCCTCGACCTCATCCCGGTCGACTACGTGGTGAACGCGCTCCTCGCCGTCGCGGCGACCCCGCCGGAGGATGGGGTGGAGTACTACCACGTGAGCTCGGGCTCCCGGAACCCCGTCCACTACCACCGGGTCTACGAGCTGGTCAGGGACTACTTCCAGAAGGACCCGCTCCCCGAGCGGGACCGGGGGTTCCACCGGGTCCCGGAGTGGCGGTTCCCCGGGAGGCGAAGGGTGGAGCGGCTCCTGCGGACCGGCGAGAAGGCCCTGGACCTGGCCGACCGGGTGGTGACCCGGCTCCCCCGGAGCGACCGGGTCCGGAGCATGGTCCGCCGGGTGGACCGCGAGCGCGGCCGGCTCGACTTCATCCGCCGCTACGCCGACCTGTACGCGGCCTACGTCGAGGCCGAGGTGATCTACACGGACGACCGATCGCTCGCGCTGCACCGCTCGCTCCCCGACGAGGAGCGGGAGCGCTTCGGGTTCGACGTCGCCGACATCGACTGGCGCCACTACCTCCAGGACGTCCACTGCCCGGCGGTGACCGTGGCCATGCGGTTCCCGTCGCCCCGCCGGCCGGACCCCGAGGTCCGGGTCCGGCCCCGGGAGCAGCTCACCCTGGCCGTCTTCGACATGGAGGGCACGATCCTGTCGTCGAACGTGATCGAGTCGTACCTGTGGCTCAGGTTCGCCGACGTCCCGGCGGAGGAATGGCCGGACCACGTCGCCTCGGTGGCCCGCCAGCTCCCGTCGCTCCTCGGCGCGGAGCGCAGGGACCGCGGGGAGTTCCTTCGGGCCTTCTACCGGCGCTACGACGGCGCCTCGGTGGAGGGCATCGCCCGCCTGGTCGAGGAGCACGTGGCCGAGATGCTCCTGCAGCGGGTGGCCCCCGCGGCCGTCCGCCGGATCAGGGAGCACCGGCGGGCCGGCCACCGGACGGTCCTGCTCACCGGAGCCCTGGAACCGTTCGCCGAGCCCTTCCGGCCCCTGTTCGACGAGGTCGTGGCGGCGAAGCTGATGGTGAGGGACGGGCGGTACACGGGCTACCTCGAGACCCCTCCCCTGGTCGGCGAGGCCCGCGCGGCCTGGCTCAGGGGGTACGCGGAGGGGGAGGGCGCCGACCTCAAGGGCTCGTACGCCTACGCGGACAGCCACACCGACCTTCCGCTCCTGCGGGCCGTGGGGAACCCCGTGGCGGTGAACCCGGACGTGGCCCTGTACCGGGTGGCCCGCAAGCGCCGCTGGCCGGTCGAGGTCTGGAAGCACTCGTCCGGCACCCCCCGGGTGATGGTCCCGGAGCGCGTGTGATGCCGGAGCGCGTGTGATGGGGGGGTCCGGGGGGGCAGCAGCCCCGCGCAGCGCAGCGGAGCGGATCAGGCTGCTGCGCTCCCCCCGGCCGAAGCGACCCGCCGCAGGCGGGCCGCTGAGGAGGTTGAACTAGATGCTCGCCCGGGAGATCATCCGGATCGTCCCCCGCAACGTCGCCGCCAGGGCGGTGGGCGGGTGGATGCCCGGCCTCCTGGCGGGTCCCCTGGCCCCCCTCCGCCTGGTCCACCGGGAGGAGCCGGTTCCGCCGGCCGGGGGATGGGGCCGGGTCCGGTCACGTCTCTCCGGGATCTGCGGCTCGGACCTGGCCACGGTGTCCGGCCGGTCGTCCTTCTACTTCTCCCCCCTGGTGTCGATGCCCTTCGTCCCCGGACACGAGGTCGTGGGCGAGCTCCTGGACGACGTCGACGGCCTTCCCCGGGGAACCCGCGTGGTGATCGACCCCGTGCTCGCCTGCGCGGCGCGGGGCGTCGAGCCCTGCCCGTCGTGCGCGAGCGGCGCCACCGGGCGGTGCGACCGGGTCACGGTGGGCCACGTCTCGCCGGGCCTCCAGACCGGGTACTGCGCCGACACGGGCGGGGGGTGGAGCTCGACGCTGGTGGCGCACCGGTCCCAGCTCCACCCGATCCCCGACGGCATGCCCGAGCCCGTCGGCGTGCTGATCGAGCCCCTGTCCTGCGCGATCCACGCCGCGCTGCGGGCCGGGGTGGGCGACGGCGCGAGCGTCCTGGTCGTGGGGGCGGGGACCGTGGGCCTCCTGGTCCTCCTGGCCCTCCGCGAGCTCACCCCGGCCGGCCGGATCACCGTCGTGGCCAAGCACGGCCGGCAGGCCGACCTGGCCCGGCGGTTCGGGGCCACGGAGGTGGCCGAGCCCGGCCCGGCGGCCGTGAACGCCCTCCGCAGGTCGTCCCGGGCCCTCCGGCTGTCCCCGGAGCGGGGGTCGCCCTTCCTCCTGGGAGGCGTGGACGTGGCGGTGGACTGCGTGGGGTCGCGGTCGTCGCTCGACCTGGCCCTCCGCACGACCAGGGCCGGCGGGCGCGTGGTGCTGGCCGGGCTCCCGACCGCGGGTGCCGACCTCACCCCGGTCTGGTTCCGGGAGCTCGAGCTGGCCGGGGCCTACGCCACCGGCCAGGAGGACGTGGGGGGCGACCGCCGCCACGCGTTCGACCTGGCCATCCGCATGGCCGGGGAGGGCAGGATCGACGGGCTGGTGGGGGCGACCTACCCGCTGCGGCGGTGGCGGGACGCGATCGACCACGCCCTGTCCGCCGGCCGGCTGGGCACCGTGAAGGTGGCGTTCGACCCGAGGGACAACTGACAGTGCCGGGACGACCGATGGCGAGGGTGGCCGACGGGATGACGACGGGAGCCGTGCGATGACGAGACCGGGGTTCGTGCTGGAGGTGGACGAGCGGACGCCCCCCCTCCTCGTCCACGAGGGGGAGGGGTTCCGCCTGCAGCGGTTCCCGATGGGGACCCGGGTGGTCTACCCGCCCGACTCCCTCCCGGGCGTCCGCGACGTCGACGCCGCGATCGAGCGGGCCCTCCTGGAGCCCCACGGCTCGGAGCCCTTGCCCGACCTCCTCCGGCCCGGCATGCGGCTCACGATCGCCTTCGACGACATCTCGCTCCCGCTGCCCCCGATGCGCTCGCCGGACGTCCGGGGACGGGTGATGGAGCACGTCCTGGAGCACGCGGCCCGCAAGGGCGTGGACGACGTCAGGCTCATCGTGGCCAACTCGCTCCACCGCCGGATGACCCCGTCGGAGATCAAGAAGGTCGTGGGGGAGCGGATCTACCGCTCGTTCCACCCCGACGCCCTGACGAACCACGACGCCGAGGACAGGGCCAACCTGACGCACATAGGCCGGACGCCGGAGGGCGAGGACGTCGAGATCAACCGGAGGGCCGCGGAGTCGGACCTCCTCGTCTACGTGAACATCAACCTGGTGGCCATGGACGGCGGCCACAAGTCGGTCCCTGTGGGGCTCGGGTCCTACGCCAGCCTGCGCCACCACCACAACGTCCACACCATGCTCAACTCGACGTCGTACATGGACCCCGGCCACTCCGCCCTGCACCACTCGTGCGAGCGGATGGGTCGCCTACTGGCCGAGCACCTCAGCGTGTTCACCGTCGAGACCACGCTGAACAACGACACCTTCCCCTCGCCGTTCGACTTCATGAACAAGAGGGAGTGGGAGTGGTCGGCCCGCGACCAGGCCACCTACCTGGCCGCCAAGAAGGCGAACGACGCGGCGCCGGGGCGGATGCGTCGGGAGGTGTTCCGGCGGATCGAGTCGCCCTACCGGGTCACCGGGATCAACGCCGGCGAGACCGAGGCGGTCCACAAGGAGACCCTCTCGGCAGTGCACCGCCAGCAGCTCGTGGAGGTGGACGGCCAGGCCGACGTGATGGTCGTGGGGCTCCCGTACATCAGCCCCTACAACGTGAACTCGATCATGAACCCGATCCTCGCCCAGTGCCTGGGGCTCGGTTACTTCTTCAACATGTACGTGGGCCGGCCTCTGGTCCGCCAGGGCGGGGCCATGATCCTGTTCCACCCGGTGCCCTGGGAGTTCCATCAGGTCCACCACCCGAGCTACGTGGACTTCTTCGAGGAGGTCCTGGCCGAGACGACCGACCCCGCGGAGATCGAGGCCAAGTTCGAGGAGCAGTACGCCACCGACCCCTGGTACGTGCACCTGTACCGGACGTCCTACGCGTACCACGGGGTCCATCCCTTCTACATGTGGTACTGGGGCGCGCACGCGATGAGCCACCTCGGCGACGTGATCTTCGTCGGCGGTGACCGAAAGGCCGTGCACCGCATGGGGTTCCGCTCGGCCTCGACGTTCGCCGACGCCCTCGAGATGGCCGGGGAGACCGTGGGGACCTCGCCCCGGATCACGTACCTGCACGCCCCGCCCCTCGCCCTGGCGGAGGTCCGGTAGTGGCATCCTTCCGCGAGGAGGTCCGGCAGCTGGCTCGGGGGTGGCGGTGGGGCCGCCGGCCGCCCGTCCCGGCGACGGCAGAGCCGGAGACCCCGGCCAGGGAGCCCGGCGAGTTCCGGACGGCCTGGGCCCGGACCCCGGCCGCCCGGGCCACAAGGGAGGGGATCCAGCGCTACCTCCTCAGGCCGCTGGTCTGGAACGAGACCCGCCCCCGGGTCCACGGCCTCGAGCACCTCGATCGGATCCGGGGACCGGTGATGTTCGTCTCGAACCACGCCAGCCACCTGGACGCCCCCCTGGTCCTGTGCTCGCTGCCCCGCCAGTGGGCGAAGAGGACAGCGGTGGGCGCGGCGGCCGACTACTTCTTCGACGTGTGGTGGCGGGCCGTCTCCACGGCCCAGGTGTTCAACGCGTTCCCGATCGAGCGGGCCGGCTCCCGGCGGGGGGCCGGCACGGCCCGCAAGCTGGTCGAGGAGGGTTGGAGCCTGCTGGTGTTCCCGGAGGGGACCCGGTCCCGGGACGGGTGGGTGCAGCGGTTCCGCCACGGCGCCGCCCGGCTGGCCATCGAGCTCGAGCTCCCCGTCGTCCCGGTGGCGATCCGCGGCGCGTACGCGGCCATGCCCCGCGGCCGGGGCTGGCCCCGGCCCGGACGGTTCCCCATCTCGGTCCGGTACGGACCGCCCCTGTACCCGGCGGAGGGCGAGGACTTCCGGTCGTTCTCCCGGCGGGTGTCCGACGAGGTGGCCCGGCTCCTCGACGAGGACCGCTCCACCTGGTGGGAGTCGAAGCGCCGGGCCGCGGCGGGGGCGACCCCATCCCCCTCCGGTCCGGAGGCGCCCCGGTGGCGCCGGGTGTGGGAGGCGACCCGCCCGATGGCCGGCGGCGGGCACGGCCTCCGCCGCCGGGCCTGGACCCGGACCTCGACCCGCCAGGGCTCGCGGTGACCCGCACGGGCGGGGAGGAGCGTCGGAGGCGCCTGCTCTCGGAGGCCATCCGCCTGTTCGGCTCCAAGGGTTACGCCCGCACGAGCCTGGAGGCCGTGGCCTCGGCGGCGGGGGTCCGCAAGCAGACCCTCCTGTACTACTTCCCGACCAAGGAGGCCCTGCTCGACGCCTGCGTCGCCGAGGTCAGCGAGGGGGTCGCCGCGGCCCTCACCGAGGCCCTGGACCAGGAGACCGGCCAGGGCAAGGCCGAGGCGGTGGTCAGGGCCCTGTTCCGCCTGGCCGGCGAGTGGCCGGAGTTCGCGAACTTCGTGAGGGAGGCCAGCCGGCTCGGGCCCGAGGTGATCCAGTCCTTCGCCGCGGTCCTCGAGCCGCTCCGCCTGCGGGCCATCGGGTTCCTGGAAGGAGGGATGGAGGAGGGCTGGATCCGCAAGCAGGACCCCGCGCTCCTCCTGTTCACGCTGTACACGGCGGTGGTCGGCTCGATCACGGAAGCGGGGGTCCTCCGCGCCGTGGCCGGTCCCGACCGGGGCCGCATCGCCCTCCGCCGCCGCGAGCGCGAGGTCCTGGCCTTCGTCCGCAGCGCCCTTTCCCCGCCGCCGGACTGACCGAGGAGTCCACTACCGGGTCCCAAGCGTCTGCGCGTCATCGAGCCATTCCGTGTGTCGACGGGTGCGACTGACAACTAGTCGGTGGCGGACTAGTGATCCCGGTCGATCTCTGGCTCCGGGCGCCCGCGTGTAGTCTCGGCGGCGGCATGGCCTGGTACTTCGCCGTGGTGGAGCGGTTCCACGAGATCCAGAACCCGACCAGCGTGGAGAAGATTCGGCTGCTCGGTGAGCGGCTCGGGCTCGGGCCCGGCTCGCACGTGTTGGACGTCGGGTCGGGCCGCGGGGGACCCGCGCTCGTGCTCGCCGGTGAGTTCGGGTGCCGGATCACGTCCGTCGAGCGGGCGGAGGAGTTCCACTCCGTCGCCAGGGAGCGGGTCCGCGAGGCTGGGCTCGACCACCTCGTCGAGCTGATCCACGCCGACGCCGCCGGGTTCCCCATCGAGCCGGGGCGCTACGACGCGGCGCTGTGCCTCGGGGCGAGCTTCATCTGGGACGGGCTCGACGGGACGCTAGCCGCCCTGGTGCCGGCCGTGCGCGCCGGCGGGTCCGTGGCGGTCGGTGAGCCCTACTGGCGGCGGTGGCCCCTTCCCGACGGCTTCCAGCCCGACCCGGGGGAGGACTTCACCACGTTGGACGAGACCGTCCGGAGGTTCGAGGGGGCGGGGCTCGCTGCCACCGCCCTCATCGACGCCTCGTTCGACGACTGGGACCGCTACGAGACGCTCCACTGGCTCTCGGCGGAGGGGTGGCTGGCCGAGCATCCGGGCGACCCGGACGCCGAGGAGATCCGGCGGCTCTTCGACCGGCAACGCGACCGGTACCTGCGGTGGGAACGGGATCTGCTCGGCTGGGCCATCATCGCCGGGCGGAGCAAGGCTTGAGGTTCCATCTCCTCGGTCGGACCGGGCACCCGGACTTCCTCGACCTCCCCTGGCACGTCCCCCTCGAGGAGTGGGAGTCGGAGCGGCTAGTCGAGGTGGCCCGGGGCATCTCGCGCCACGTGGTGCGCTTCGCCCACTACGACGTCGGCCTGTACGCCCTGAAGGAGCTCCCCGAGCGGCTGGCCCTCCGCGAGTACCGCCTGCTCCGCGAGCTCGGCGAGCGGGGGGTCCCCGTCGTGAAGGTGGTCGGGGTGGTCTCGGACCGCGAGGGTGCAGACGGCGCCCGCCTGGACGCGGTGCTCATCACCAGGCACCTCGACTACTCGCTTCCCTACCGGCTGCTGTTCACCGGGCGGGGCGTCCTCGACCTCCGGAACCGCCTGCTCGATGCCCTCTCGGGCCTTCTCGTGCAGCTCCACCTGGCCGGGTTCTTCTGGGGGGATTGCTCGCTCTCGAACACGCTGTTCCGCCGCGACGCGGGAGCCCTGGCCGCCTACTTGGTGGATGCGGAGACCGGGGAGCTCCACCCGGGGCTCTCGGACGGACAGCGCGCCCACGACCTCGAGGTGGCCCAGCTCAACATCGCCGGGGAGCTGATGGACGTGCAGGCCGAGGTCGGCCTCCCCGAAGAGCTCGACCCGGTGGAGACGGCGCAGGGGGTGCTCCGGTGCTACGAGGCCCTGTGGACGGAGCTGACCCGGGAGGAGTGGTTCGACCCCGAGGAACGTTACCGGATCGACGCGCGGCTCCAGCGGTTGAACGAGCTCGGGTTCGACGTGGAGGAGGTCGAGGTGGACACGACCGAGGAGGGGACCCGGCTCCGCCTTCCGGCGCGCGTCGTGGAGCCCGGAC
>JACQTL010000395.1 GCA_016210805.1 Actinomycetota bacterium
GCCCGGGCACATGAACGTCCTGCTGGCCGAGGCCAACGTGCCCTACGACCAGCTGTTCGACCTGGAGGAGATCAACCCGGAGCTGGAGCGGGCCGACGTGGCCCTGGTCATCGGGGCCAACGACGTCACGAACCCCGCGGCCCGCCACGACCGGTCCAGCCCGATCTACGGGATGCCCATCCTCGACGTGGACAGGGCGCAGACCGTGATGGTGATCAAGCGAAGCATGCGTCCCGGGTTCGCCGGCATCGAGAACGAGCTCTACCACGCGCCCAACGCGGCGATGATCTTCGGCGACGCGAAGGAAGTGGTGGGCGACCTCGTGGCCGAGCTCTCCCGGATCGGCGTCCCGGCGGGGGTGTGAGCCGGTGGCGGCGGGTGGAGCGAGCCTCCGGGGCGTCCATGGCATGGAGCCCAGACGCGGGACGGGTCGTCTACCTCGGCGAGGACTACCTCGCCTGAGGCCCAACCACGCGGGATACGGCCGTCCCTGGCTCGGGCCGATCGAGGGATGGACGCGCGGCGGGAGCCCTGGAGCCCGGCGACCCAAGCATGCGACGGACGTTGTGCTCCGGTTCGGTGGTGCTCTAAACTGAAAGCCTCAGCAGGGAGGGGGGTCTGGAGTGTTTCGGGGAACCGGCCTCTTGCGGGGGTTTGTGGTGACGCTGTCGGTCGCGGGCACGCTCAACTTCCTTTTCGCCTCGCCAGCGTCTGCTGTGACGTGCTTGAACTCGGCTTACACGCTCGAGGGCGAGAAGTGGACTGAGTACGGCATCAGGGTCACTAGCATGGCAAGTCTTCAACCCCGCCACAGATTGCGCCGTTGTTCGATCTATTGCGATTCTGTCCGACCTCATGAACTACGTTGAAATCGGTTGGTACAAGGGCGGACCCGACTTTCCCCTATTGAAATGCGACAATGTGTCCACTCCTCACATCTTGGTGTACGCACGAGTGAACGGCTTCATCAAGTGCAAGCCCAACACTCCTGCCCTAACAGCGCTGGAGTACTATTCCTTCCGCGTCGACAATCCGGACCACGATTTCGACTTTGTCTACTACTGGGACGACGATCAGACGCCAAGCAATTCGCTCGGTTACTACTCCACTGCTCACAGCAAGGGCTACACGTACCATGGTAGCGAGCGAAAGTACTCCGGAGATAGCCTTCGCGCAAATATCCAAGGGCGTCAATTCGCTCGGGAGTGGAGGGGCATGGCATTCGCCGCCGCTTCCAGTCACCCTGATCCCAAACGGTAACGTTTCGGGATGGAGTGCGTGTTCGTTCGACCAGCTTCATTTGGTAGTGAAGCAGACTGGGAACTGCTGAGAGAGGAGTATGGAACGAGACATGGAAGCGAGGTGGACCATGACGTCTGGAACCAGATCGTGGGGAGTTGGAGTCGGAGCTGCATTAGCAGTTGCTTTGATGGCAATTATCGTCTGGCTTAGTTCCCCGATCGAATCCGACCAATCGGGGATTGACCGGACGGTGGGCGTGGCATACGGCGGTTCAAATCCCCTCCCGGGGGGCAAGGAATCATCCCTTGACGCTGCCCTCGCGGCATCAGACTTCCCGATCTACCGACCGTCAGGGTCAGTGGCCTCGGATCGAAGCCTTTCGCGCGTCTGGCTCCGGACTGGAGCCACGGCTGAGGTCTATCTGGAGTATGAATCGGGAATAGTAGTCACGGTGGTTCCGGCGTCGGATGCTCAGCCGACGCGAGCGCACGCAGGCGCGCAAATCGATGATGGTGTCCCCGGACGAATCGTGGAGATTGGAGGGATAGAGGCGTTCTTGGTCCCTCCCAGCGCGGAGGGCGACCTCGGTAGTGTCCGCATGTTCGTCGGCGCGGCGCTTGTAACCGTGATTGGTAACGGCGCGTTGCCCGAGACGACGCTGATTGATGTCGCCGACTCGGTGGTGCAGAGCCGAACGAGCATGGCGGTCTAAAGAAGACGTCAACGAGCGACCTGTGTCCGTGGTTACCGTGCGCGGTCGGAGCACGCGGCATCCGCAGCCCGCGATCAGATGCTGGGGACCTTGAAGCCCGACCTGGCGACGACGTGGTCCCGGGACTCGGCGGCCATCCTACGCACGGCCGGCCAGTCGACGTGCAGCAGCCTGCCGCCGCGCTTCATCACCCGACCGGCGATCAGCACCGTGTCGACGTTACCGGTGTCCATCCCTGCCACGACCGCGGTTGCCGGGTCGTTGAGCGGAGTGACGTTGATCCGATCGGTGCGCAGCATGATGAGGTCTGCCTTCTTGCCGGGCGTCAGGGTCCCCACCTTCGAATCGAGCCCGTTCGCCCTGGCGCCCTCGACCGTGGCCCACGCCAGCACGTCCGTCGCGGCCACCGGGGCCTTGCCCTCGGCGGTGGCCATGGCACGCTGAAGGCCCAGCACCGAGCGCATCTGGTTGAACATGTCGCTCGGCACGTTGGTCTCGACGTCCACGGAGAGGCTCGGATGAAGGCCCCGGTCCAGGAACTTCT
The DNA here is from genome assembly GCA_016210805.1 of Actinomycetota bacterium. Classification (GTDB taxonomy): domain Bacteria; phylum Actinomycetota; class UBA4738; order UBA4738; genus JACQTL01. The sequence goes on from JACQTL010000395.1 coordinate 2,499, forward strand.
GGATGGGCGGCATGCCGTGGCCCATCATCATCTCCACCGGGGACGCCAGCGAGACCGTCCCACCGGTGTCCACGATCATCTGGATCTCGGTGTCGTTCAGCGTCGTGCAGTGGATGTACGTGGTGTCCGGCCCCAGCAGCCCCGCCTCGCCGAACTCCTGCACCTTCGCGTCCTGGCCGTAGCTGCCGACCCCGACGTGGGTGGTGATCCGCGCTCCTGCCTCCCTCGCGAGCTTCCAGTGGTCGCGCGTGATCTCGAAGTCGGTGAACTCCGGCCCCGGAGCGGCGAGCGCCAGCGTGAGCATCTGGTCCTTCGTCGAGAAGTGCTCGCTGGCGGCGCGGACGAACCAACTGGGCTGGCGCTCCTCCCACTTCCCCCACCACGGGAACCCGTAGGCGAACACCGCGCGCAGGCCCGAGTCCTTGAGCGCCTGGATCACCGCGTCGGTGTGCGCCGGCGACCCCTGGATGTGGGACCAGTCGAGGAGGGTCGTGATCCCGGCGTTGATCGCCCCCAGCGCGGAGACCAGGTTGCCGATGTAGGCGTCCTCGGGCCGGTAGGCGGGCGCGAGCTTGTGGAGCACGTAGGTGATGTAGCTGGACCTTCCCTCGAGCGGTACGTCGGTGCCGATGTTCCGTAGCAGTCCCTCCCAGATGTGCCGGTGGGTGTCCACGAACCCCGGCATGACGATCATCCCCGAGGCGTCGATGACCTCGGCGCCGTCCACCGCCACCCCGGACCCGACCTCCAGGATCCTGTCCCCTTCGATCAACACGTCGCCGCCGGCCACGTCGCCGATGCTCGGATCGAGGCTCAGGACCATCCCGCCCCGGAGGAGGGTCCTGCCGTTCGGCGCCGCCGTGGCGACCGGGCCCGACGGATACAGGTTCGGGATCTCGGCGGCCTTCGGCTGGCGGCTCCCGATCACCAGGCGCCGGGCGCGCTTGTAGTTGTGCTTGACCAGTTCCTTGATGTCCCCGGCCTGGTACAGAAGGATGCCCGAGACCAGCAGCAGGCCGATGATCATCGGACCGTCCGCGGGTGAGAGCCCCAGGTAGGGCAGGACGGTAAGGATGACGGCCAGGAGCAGCGCCGCCACGGTGCCACCGAGGAAGGTCGCCCGTCCGCCGGCCAGCGACGCTCCGCCCAGCACGGCTGCCGTGATGCTGTTGAGCGCGAAGGGCGCGCCGACCTGGGCATTGCCTATCGGCGACCGGGCCATGACGAAGAACGAGGCCAACGCGGCGAGGAGCGCTGACAGGAGCAGGGCCCGCACCCTCACCCAGATGGTCCTGGTCCCGACCCGTTTCGCGGATCTGTCGTCGAAGCCGACCGCACGGACCTGGAGGCCCGACCCGGAGGAATGCAGCCACAGGTCCAGGAGCCCGGCGCCGACGACCAGGACTATGAACGCGACGGGGATCGGCCCGAGGCTCGTCCTGAGGACCGTCACCAGTTCCGGGTTGATGATCCCCTGGGCTGTGGGGCGCAGGGTGAGGGAGATCCCGTCGAGGATGCTCAGGGTGGCCAGGGTGGCGATGATGGAGGGGATCTTCAGCCCTCTGACCAGGCCGGCGTTGACCAGGCCGAGCGCCACCCCGCACACGAGGATGATGCCCACCCCGACCAGGATCTCGGGCATCGTGGCCTCGGGTCCTATCCGATAGGACCCGATGACCACGCCGAGGCCGATCATCCCGGCCACCGACAGGTCGAGGTACCCCACCAGGAGGGCGTGGGTCTGACCAAGCGTGACCACGATCAGGGGGAGGGCCAGGATCAGGATCTGCGACACGTTCGTCGAGCTCAGGAACCTCGGGAACCGGGAGTTGGCGTAGAGGAGGAGTCCCACCAGCAGGAGGACCTGGAGCACCACCGGCATCCAGAGCCGGAAGCGGACGATCTTGCGCCACTTGTTGAGGTCGCGGGCGTCGCGGATCACCTTGCGGACCGTCCGCCTGGCGGCGTCGATGCGAGCGGTCACGGGGCCCCCCTCGACGGAGCCTTCGGCATGGCCACCCCGAGCGGGGAGCGCCCGGCCCGCGACATCCCCGGCCCGCGGACGATGGCCTCCACGATGCGTAGCTCGTTGAGCTCGTCGCCGGGGATCTCCTCGACGATCTGGCCCCGGGACATGACGAGGACCCGGTCGCACAGGCCGGAGAGCTCGAGCGGGTCGCTCGACTTCACCAGGAGGGCGGCGCCGGCGTCGCTCCGGGAGCGGAGCGCCGCGTAGATGTCGAACCGCGAGCCGACGTCGACCCCCTGGGTCGGCTCGTAGGCCAGGATCACGTTCGGCTCCCGGAGGAACGTCCGGGACACCGCGACCTTCTGCTGGTTCCCTCCGGACAGGAACTGGGTGGGCTGCTCGAGCGAGGGCGTGCGGATCTCGAGCTGTTGGATCAGGCGCTCCACGGCCCTGCGCTCCTTGCGGCGCCTCAGGAACCCCAGCATCCCGAAGCGCTTCAGCGACTGGATCGTCGAGTTCGCCCGCACGCCCAGGACGGGCATCAGGGCCTCGACCTGCCGGTCGCCGGGGAGGAGCATGATCCCGGCCCGGACGGGCTCGTGTGTCGAGATCAGCATCAGCTCCCGGCCCGCGCACACCACCCGGCCGGCCCGGGGGGGCTGCCGACCGGCCAGGCAGTCGAACAGCTGGGGCTGGCCGTTCCCCTCGGCCCCGGCGATGCCCACGATCTCGCCCCTCTTCAGCGTGAAGCTCACCGGGCCGAAGGACTGGCCCTGCAGCCCGTCCAGGACCAGGACGTCCTCCGGCTCGCCGTCCCGGGGGGCCGGCGGGGGGAAGGCGGCCGCGAAGGGCCGGCCCACGATGAGGTCCACCAGCTCGTGCTCGGTGACCTCCCTGGCGTCGAAGGTCCCCTGGCTCCGCCCGTCGCGGAGGACCGTGATCCGGTCGGCGATCTCGAGGACCTCGGGGAGGCGGTGGCTCACGTACACGACACCGACCCCCCGGTCCCGGCACGCGGCCAGGGTCCGGTGGAGGGCCTCGACCTCGTGCGGCCCGAGCGCCGTGGTGGGCTCGTCGAGCAGCAGCACCAAGGGGTCCGAGACCAGGGCCTTGGCCACCTCGAAGAGCTGGCGGTCGGCCAGGGTCAGGGCCCCCGCCGGGGCGTCCGGGAACAGCTCGAGGTCCAGGTCGAACCCGGACAGGAGCTTCCGGGCCCACTTCTTCCTCCGCCAGAACGGGGGCCGCTGCTCCGGCGGGGTGGCGAGGAACAGGTTGTTCTTGACCGGCTCGGCCAGGACCAGCGAGGTGTCCTGGTAGGCCATGGCCAGGCCCAGCTTCCGAGCCAGGGCGGGGGAGTCCCGCCGGAGGGGTCGTCCCCCGATCTGGACGGTGCCCAGATCGGGGGACACGAACCCACTCGCGATCCCGAGGAGCGTCGACTTCCCGGAGCCGTTCTCGCCGACGACGGCGTGGACCTCACCGGCACGGCAGTCGAAGCTGACGTCGGTCAGCGCTCGAACCGCCCCGAACTGCCGGGAGACCCCCAGCACCTCGAGGACGAGGTCCCCGTTCGGCGACGCTCCTTCGGGATCGGTCATCATGCTGCGAACATCAACTCCAGGATCTCGTCCGGCACCAGCGAGGTGCCCGACACGAACGGGTTGACCCGATCCGGGTTGCAGTCGGCGGCCGTCACCTTGCGCATCACGTGGGGCACGACGACCTGAGCCGGGACGTCCGCGCCCTTCAGCGACAGCATGGCCGCGGTGACGCCCACCCGTGACTGGAAGTTGCCGCCGGCCGAGTACCAGATCTCGTACGTCGGCTCGTTGCGTTCCGCCCAGTCGCAGAACAGGGTCTGCTCGTCCGTGCGCAGGGCCACGGTGAGGTTCTCCACGGGGATCCCGAGCTCCTCGTACACCTGGAGCCCCGTGTTCATCCCGTCGGAGTACTCGTAGGCCCATCCCCTGATGTCCGGGTTCGCGGTCAACAGCCCGCGGAACACGTCCGGGATGACGGGGTCGTACCAGAAGGTGTCACCGGTCGTGGAGTCCGCATTCGCCGGAGGGTTCACCAGGTTCACCCCGGAGCCGAGGGCCCCGATCGCGCACCGCTGCCACCCGAGGGAGAGAGCGTTGCCCGGGGTCCCGCCGAGGATCGCCACGTCGCCGCCGCCGACGCCGGTGTTCAGGACCTCGGCGAACGACTCGCCCAGGGCGCAGAGGTCCTCGCCGACCACCGTCAGGTAGTCCTCACCGGGAACCAGAGCCCCCGGCTGGTCTGGCAGGCCTACCCAACCCGCCGAGAACGGCACATACGGGATCCCTGCGGCGTCGGCTTCCTTGATGGCGTCGGCGATGGCCACGCCCATGTCCGGATAGCCCACGATGAAGCTCACGCCCCGGGAGATGAGGAACCGGATGTCGTTCGCGTGGACGGCCGGATCGGGATCGAAGTTCGCCTCGGTGGAGACGATCGTCCCGATGTCGGGATAGGTCAGTGCCTGGAGGATGGCCTCCATGTGGCTCACCGCACGCCACACGTTGACCGTGTCTCCGCCGCCATCGGCATACCCCATCACGGTGGAGCCACCCGTTCCGGTGTCACACTCCTGGTTGTTGAAGCACTCCATCGCCTTGTCGATCGTTGCTTGATCGACATCTTGCGTGGCCCGCGCGATCGCGGCGAGGATGATGTTCCAACTCGCCTCGTCCGACGGTTCCACGGGACCCAGGGCCTTCTCGACGAGCGCCGGGTCGGCGTCGGTGCTCTCACCGAACTCCGCCAGGGGTCCGGCCCCCGTCGGGCTCACCGTCTCTCCCGGGGTCGTGGCCGTCGGGGTGGCCTGGCCACCACCACCACCACTAGTACATGCCGCCGCCGCCAAGACGAGCACGGCGATCACCCCCATGATCCTGCTCCGCTGCATGTTCACCTCCACGATCAGTCGCTTGCCCCTAGATACGGCCGCACTCCCCCCTACCCGCCTCCTTTCTCGGTTCTGTCCACGGACCCGTCAGCCGTCTGCACGAGCGGGAGCTCGGGGCGTCGCCGGTGGCGAAGCGCGAACTCGACGCTCCGGATGATCCGATCCCCCGACACCAACATGCCGCCGATGATCACCAGGCCGAACACCACGAACTGGAGTGCCGTGGGGAGCCCCATGATCCGCATCATCTGGTTGAGGCCCGTCAGGAAGATGGCGGCGACGAAGGTGGAGAGCGCGCTGGCCTGACCTCCGGTCAGGGAGGCCCCTCCGATCACCACCGCCGCGATCGGCGCCAGGAGGTACTGAGTGCCGACGAAGGCCCCCGGCCGGCGGATGAGCCCAGCCAGCGCCAGCGCGGCGGAGGCGTAGAAGACGGCGGCCACCACGTAAGCCAGGATCTGGTTCACGTTCACCCGGACACCCATGGCATGGGAGGCCACCGGGTTGGCTCCCACCGCCTGGAACCTCCGACCGACCGTCGTGTAGCGGAGGCCGAGACTGAGGACGATCGTCAGCGCCAGCCCGATCCAGAAGACGGCGCTCACCCCGAGGATGCGGGTCGTCACCCACTCGGACCAGCCGACGGGGACGGGGTTCTGAACCGGAAAGGTCCTTCCGTAGCGGAACACGGCGCCGGTCGCGATCTGGCCGACGGCCAGAGTGACGATCAGTGGGTTCAGCTTGAGCCCACCGATCAAGATCCCGTTGACGAGGCCGACGATGGCGGCCGCGCCGAGGGCGATGAGGATGGCCGTCACGACGCGCTCGTCCGACTGCCCCCCGACGCCGACCATGATCACCGCCGCCAGGCTCATGGTCCCGGGGACGCTGAGGTCGATACCGCCCGTCATGATCACCAGCATCTGGCCCAGTGCGGCGATCGCGAGCACCGCCGCCAGGGGAGCGATGGCCCGGAGTGGCACGCTGCCCAGCGTTTCCGGCGCCCAGAGCCAGGCGACCACCACGAGGACGCCCATTGCGATGTACACCGGCATGTATCTCGAGGCCACCACGAACGCGGTGACGGCGGAGGAGGGGGCGCGCTGGCTGCTCATCCGGGGCCCCTTGCCGGCGACCCAACCGTGAGGGCGGCGACGGCCACGCGGTCCCGAGCCTCCGTCGCCAGCTTGCGAGCTCGCTCCACGTCGGCCTGGAGCACACCCTCACGCATCAGTACCCGTCCGCCTGCGAACACCCAGTCGACGTTGGAGGTGTCCATGCCCCACACCACCGCGCCGATGGGGTCGTTGATGGGGAAGATGTTGGGGCGGTCGGTCCGCAGCACGATCACGTCGGCCTGCATCCCCGGCTCGAGCGAACCCGTGACGCCGCCGAGGCCGGCCACCCGCGCACCGTCCACGGTGGCGTGGCGGATGACGTCACGCGTGCTCATCAGCCGGGGGAGACCGGCCTTCCCGGCGAGCTTGAGCTCGAACACGGTGGCGTGCTGCATCGAGATGGTCGCCCGCATCTGGGCGAACATGTCGCCGGGGGCGAACCGTTCGTCGTCGATCCCCAGTCCCGGCCGGATGCCCCGGTCGATGACCTGCTGGATCGGGGGCGATCCCCGACCGCTCGCCATCTCGCTGGAGGGGGCCAGGGACACGGAGGCTCCGGCGGCCGCTATCGCGTCCAGGTCGGCGTCCCGGAGGTCGGTGCAGTGGACCATCGTGACGTCGGCCCCCAGGAGCCCCTCCCCCGCCAGGTCGGCGACCAGGCCGCGCCCCGACACCTCCGGGCCGGCGTGGACGTGGATGGGGGAGCCCAGCTCCCGGGCCGCCGACCATTCGCCGGCGATCCGGCCGAGGTCGCCGGGCCCCCGGTCGCCGGATCCGAGGGCGATCGTGGTCGAGGGCCCGGCCGCGGCGGCCAGACGGGTGAGGAGCTCCCTGGTGGGGGCTCCGGCGTCCCCGTCGCTCCCGGCCGGTCGGGGGGCCGCGTATGCCAGGACCGTGCGCAACCCGGCGTCGGCGTGAGCCTGGAGCGCGGCGTCGGCGAAGCCGTCCTCCGCCGGGATGTCCGACCAGTCCACGACCGTGGTGATCCCCGCCTCCACCGCACCCAGCAGGCCGATCAGGACGGCGGCGTAGATGTCCTCGGGCCGGTGGTGCTCGCCGGGGGCCGGGGCCGGCGCGGGGGTCTCCCCGCCCGCGGTGTCCGACCCGGCGCCGAGGTTCCGGAGCAGCGACCTCCAGGCGTGGCGGTGGGTGTCGACGAAGCCCGGCATCACGATCGTGTCGGCGGCGTCCACCGGCTCGGCGTCGCGGGCCCGGACGCCGGGGCCGACCTCGGCCACCCTGCCGTCCTCGATGAGGACGTCCGCCCGGGCGAAGTTGGGGGTCTTGGCCCCCAGGGTGAGGACGCACCCGCCGCGGAGCAGGAACCTGGTCCTCACCTCCTGCTCCCCAGGTCCACCGACTTGGACACCGTCTCGTAGATGCGATCGGCCGAGGGCAGCGCCAGGTCCTCCAGCGAGGCTGCCGCCGGCAGGGGGATGTGGGGGGTGGTGATCCGGACGCTCGGCCCGTCGAGGCTCCAGAAGGCCTCCTCGTCCACGATCGAGACGAGCTCGGCTCCCCACCCGCACAGCCTGGGGTTCTCCTCGACCGTGAAGAACCGGCCCGTCTTCGACACCGAGTCGAGGAGGGCGCGGGCGTCGAGCGGGACCAGCGATCGGACGTCGATGACCTCCGCGGAGATGCCGTCCCCCTCCAGGCGTTCGGCGGCCAAGAGGGCGCGGGGGACCATCAGGGCCAGCGCCGCGATCGTGAGGTCGGTGCCCTCCCTGACCACCCTGGCCGTCCCGAGCTCGTCGACCACCTCGCCGTCGGGGACCTCGCCCTTGGAACCCATCAGGCCCTTGTGCTCGAAGAACAGCACCGGGTCGGGGTCGCGGACGGCGCCGGCCAGGAGGCCCACCACGTCAGCGGGTGTGGAGGGGGCGACGACCTTGAGGCCGGGGACCATCATGGCCCAGTTCTCCACGCTCTGGGAGTGCTGGGCCCCGAACCGGGCGCTGCCCCCGTTCGCCGTCCTGATCACCAGGGGCAGGCTGACCTGGCCGTTCGTCATGTACCGGGTCTTGGCGATCTCGTTGGCGATCATGTCCCAGCAGACCGCCACGAAGTCCGAGAACATGATCTCGGCGATCACCGGGATGCCGGTCATGGCCGCCCCCATCGCCGCGCCGACGAGGGCCTGCTCGGAGATGGGGGTATCCCGGATCCGGACGGGACCGAACTCCTCGATGAGCCCCTCCGTGGGCGTGAACACGCCGCCGGCGGGCCCGACGTCCTCGCCGAGCATCACGAGGCTCGGGTCCCGGCGCATCTCCTGGGCGATGCCGTGGGCCACGGCCTCGCGGTAAGTCAGCTCCGCCACGACGACCCCCCGTCGGCCCACAGGTCCGTGAGGAGGGAGTCCTCGCCGGGCTCCGGACCCCCCTTGGCGAACTCCGTTGCCTCGTCGATCGCCCGGGCCACCTCCTGCTCGATCTCGTCGAGGCGGTCCTGCGGTACGCCGATCGAGAGGAGGCGGGCCCGGTAGAGCACCATCGGGTCCCGGGCGAGCCAGGCCTCCACCTCCTGGTCCGGCCGGTACTTGCCCGGATCGGCCCGGGAGTGGCCTCCGGAGCGGTACGTCACCGCCTCGATCAGGGTGGGGCCACCCCCGGCACGGGCCTTCCCCAGGGCCTCCCGGGCCTCGAGGTACACGGCGTCCGGGTCGTTGCCGTCCAGGAGCGACGGCTCCAGCCCGTACGAAAGGGCCCGGTCGGCCGCCGGCCGCGGGACCGCGGTCACCGCGTCGATCGGCGTGTACTCCTTGTACTGGTTGTTCTCGCAGACGAACACGACGGGGAGGTTCCAGACCACCGCGAAGTTGAGCGCCTCGTGGAAGGCGCCGATGTTGGTGGTCCCGTCCCCGAAGAACACCACCGCCACCTGGTCGGTCCCCCGGAGCTGCGCCGACCAGGCGGCGCCGTTCGCCACGCACAGGTGCGCGCCGACGATGGCGTACGAGCCCATCATCCCTACGGAGACGTCGGTCAGGTGCATGGAGCCGCCCTTGCCGCCCAGGATCCCGTTCTCCCGGCCGAGCAGCTCGGCCATGGCCCTCCCGGGATCCATGCCCCGGGCGAGAGAATGGCCGTGGCCCCGGTACGTCGCGAACGTGTAGTCGTCGGGGCGTATCGCCGCCCCGAACCCGGTGGCCACCGCCTCCATCCCCAGCGACAGGTGCGTGGTGCCCCGGACGAGGTTCTGGAGGAACAGGTCGTAGGCCCGCTTGCTGAACTGGCGGATCTCCTGGAGCTTGCGCCACATCCGAAGGCGCACCTCGGTGTCGATCGGAGCCTCGGCGAGCGACTCGTCGACGGGCGGGGGGAGCCGGGGCTCCGACAGCGCGTAGTCGTACCGGGGATCAGTACGCATTGGCGACCATCAGCTCCTCGCAGGGGAACAGGGTGATGACCTTGCAGCCGTCGGCGGTGACCACGACCTCCTCCTCGATCCGCGCGGCGGACCGGCCGTCGGCGGCCGGGGCATAGGTCTCCAGGGCGAACACCATCCCCTCCTGGATCTCGACCGGCGTCTCGAGCGAGTTCAGCCGGCTGATGATCGGGCGCTCGTGGAGACCGACGCCGACCCCGTGGCCGAACTGCAGCCCGAACGCGTCCATCTCGTCCTCGAACCCGAACTCCTCGGCCTGGGGCCAGACCTCGGCGATCCGGTCCGTCGTCTGCCCCGGCTTCACGAGCTCGATCGCCGCGTCCATCCACTCCCGGGAC
>JACQTL010000402.1 GCA_016210805.1 Actinomycetota bacterium
ATCCTGGGCCTGGTCACCCCCCACGAGGGCGACGTCGTCTTCGAGGGCGAGCGCATCAACGGCCTGCGCACGCCGGTCATCGTGGCCAAGGGGGTCACGATGGTCCCCGAGAACCGTCGCCTGTTCGGGAGGATGAGCGTCCGGGAGAACCTGGAGATCGGCGCGCAGATGCGGAACGACCGGGCCGCCATCCAGGAGGACATCGAGCGGGTCCTGGACCTGTTCCCCCGGCTCCGGGAGCGGCTGCACCAGAAGGCCGGGACGCTCTCGGGCGGCGAGCAGCAGATGCTGGCCATCGGCCGGGCCCTGACGGCCCGTCCCCGGGTCCTCCTGATGGACGAGCCCTCGATGGGGCTCGCCCCGATCCTGGTCGAGCAGGTCTTCGAGACGATCAAGGAGATCAACCAGCAGGGCACGACCATCTTCCTCGTGGAGCAGAACGCCAACATGGCCCTCCAGATCGCCGACAGGGGCTACGTCCTCCAGACCGGCGAGATCGTCCTCCACGACACCGCGAGGAACCTCCTGGAGAGCCCGCAGATGCGCGAGGCGTACCTGGGCGAGCTCAAGTAGCGCGGCCGGAGCGCCCCCTCCCGGCCGCCGGTATCATCGGGGACCCCGTGGCCGAGCCGTCCTCCTCCGGATCGCGCGCTTCGCACCCGGCCATCCCCGCGCTGGGGGTCCTCCTGGCGCTCCTAGCGGCCTGCACCCCGAAGCCCGAGCCGGGGAGCCCGGACGGCACTCCCCGGCCCACGGTGGCCCTGGCGTTCATCGGAGACCTGTCGGGACCGGGCCGCGAGCCGGCCGAGAACGCCTTCCAGGGCGCCCTGCTCGCCGTGGAGCAGGCCGGGGCGTCGGCGCGGCTCCCCGTGGACCTCGAGCTCGTGCGCCTGGACACCGGGGGAGACCCGGAGACCGCCGGGCGGATCGCGGAGGAGGTGGCCGCCGACGGCGAGGTCGTGGGGGTGATCGGCCCGGCGGACTCCGGGGGGGTGGACGCCGCCGGGGACCGGCTGGAGGCGGCCGGCGTTCCGTTCGTCACGCCCTCGGCCACGGCCGAGACGCTGTCCGAGCGGGGGTGGACGCACTGGTTCCGGGCGGTGGCCTCCGACCGGGACGTGGCCGGACCGGTGGCCCGCTACGTTGCGGCGGTGATGGGGGCCAGGTCGGTGTGCGCGGTGGCCGACGGCTCCCCGGTCGGCTCCGGCCTGGCCGCCATGGTGGCGTCGGAGCTCCGGGAGGTCGGCGTGGAGGTCCCCCTCCAGACCTCGGCCCCCGGCGGGATCGCCGATCCCGGGGAGCTCGCCGCGGATGTCGGCGAGGCGGGCTGCGGGGTGGTGGTCCACGGCGGGCTCGCCGGTGAGGCCGCCGCCCTCCGGATGGCCCTGGACCGGGCCGGCCTCACCGGGGTGGCCATCGTCGGGGGGGAGGGGCTCAAGCAGGACACCTTCGTCGAGCTGGCCGGAGAGACGGCGGAAGGGACGGTGGCGGCCTGTCCCTGCATCGACCTCTCCACGAGCGCCGAGCCTCCGGCCCTGCAGTTCATCTCGGACTACCAGGCCGAGTACGGGCAGGCCCCGGGCATCTTCGCCGCCGAGGCCTACGACGTCGCCCAGCTCTTCGTGGCCGGCCTGGCGGACGGGAACGCGACCAGGCAGAGCCTCACCCGCTTCCTGCACGACCTCCAGGGGTTCCCCGGGCTGACCAGGGCCTTCGGGTTCTCCCGGGACGGTGACCTCGTCCGGAACGCCTCCGCCGTGTACCTGTACCGGGTGCAGGGCGGCCGGTGGATCCCGCTGGGCCCGGCCTACGAGGTCCTGGCGGAGTGACGGCCGGTCGCTAGGTCAGCCCGAGGAGGAGGTAGAGCAGGCCGCCGGCCACGAGGAGGATGCCGGCCACGACCCCCACGATCCCGAGGATGGGACCGGCCGCCTCGACCAGGATGGGACGGTTCCGGGGGGACCGTCCGGTGACGAACTCCTCCATCTCGGCGGGCCGGGGGCGGAGCTGGCGGCCGCCGAGGAGGATCGCCCCCACCCCGGCCAGTGTAGTGAGCAGCCCCCACAGCATGTGCCCAGCATACGCGGGTGAGGTGGTGTCGCGACGGGTGGTTAGGAGGGGGGTCGGAAGTTGAGCGGCGGGTCGAGGGGCCTTTGGAGCCGCTCGCGCCTTCCCCATACGCGAGCGTTTTCTACTCGGCCCCTCGACCCGCCAATGGTTGGTCCCGAGCAACCCGGAAATCCCCGAAGGTCCGAAGTGCATCCCGCCGGCGGGCGTGAGGATCGTCTGGAGCTCGCGCTCCGTAGAGCCTCTCACCCGGATCGTCGGGGGCACTCCATCCCCCCGGGTCCCTGCGGCCGCTCGGGACCGGAGCGAACACTAGCCGGGGGTAGGGGGGCTGTCAATCCGTCGAGAATCGTTGGGGCGCAACGGGTTCGGGGCAACGCCGCTGGTAGGCGGCTTGGTGCTCCGAAAGCCCTCCGGCCGGGAATTGGCACTCTTTTCGGCGCCATGGACCGGTCGTCACCGAAGGGCCTGGAAGAGCGCCACCGCGGCCGGCGCGATGACCAGGGCGGGCAGCATGTTGGCCACCCGGACCATGCGTAGGTCGAGCAGCCGGAGCCCGATCGCCAGGATCATGATGCCGCCGGCCGCCGTGAGGGCGGCCACGACCTCCGGGGTGAAGGCCCCCGCCACGGCCGAGGCTCCCAGCGAGAGCGCCCCCTGGTAGACGAGGATCGTGAGGATGGAGAACCCCACCCCCCAGCCCAGCGCCGAGGCGAAGGCCAGGGCGGCGAAGCCGTCCAGGAGCGACTTGATGGCCAGGAGCCGGTAGTCGCCGGTCAGGCCGTTCTCGATCGACCCCAGGATCGTCAGCGGCCCCACGCAGAAGACCAGCGAGGCAACCACGAACCCCTCGACGAACCGGGGCTGGGACCGGCCGAACCTGCGCTTCAGGGCCTCCCCGGCCCGCTCCAGGCCGTTCTCGATGCGGGCCGCCTCGCCGAGGACCGAGCCGACCAGGACGCTTCCCATGACGATCAGCACGCTGCCCCTCGTGAGGGTGGACAGGGGGGGCCGGAACGCGGCCAGGGACTGGTCCACCCCGAGGACCAGCGTCACGAGCCCCAGGGCGTGAAGGACCGTCTCCCGGACACGCTCGGGGAGGCGGGCCCCGAACAAGGTCCCCAGGACCGTCCCGACCAGGACGGTCCCCGCGTTGATCAGGGTCCCGGTGAAGATCACGGCGGGGGGTTCCGGAGGATCAGGGTCAGGCGCGAGACCGCCACCAGGGAGCCCGAGTCGTCGTGCACGCGCACGTCCCAGACCGCGGTGGTCCGGCCCGCGTGGACGGGGACCCCCGTGGCCGTGACGTGGCCCTCCCGGACGCCGCGGAGGTGGTTCACGTTGAGCTCGATCCCCACGACCTGCCTGCGGCCGCCCGCCCGGATCGCCGCGCCGAACGAGGCGATGCTCTCGCACAGCGTGGCCGTGGCACCGCCGTGGAGGAGCCCGTAGGGCTGGGTGTTCCCCTCGACCGGCATCCGGGCCACGACCCGCTCGGGGCCGATCTCGAGCCACTCGATGCCCAGCCTCTCTATGAGGGTCCCCCGGGCGGCCTCGGCGGCCGCCGCGGCCCCGTCGGCTGGGTCTTCTTCGGCCACGGGCGAAGACTACCCGCGGCGGCCCGGAGGGTCCTAGGGCGTGGTGGCCGGGACCGCGGCCCGCCGCGGCACGACCGGGCGAAGGTAGTAGACGCCCGTCACCAGGACGTAGGCCACCCAGGAGAGCAGCTCGAGCACGCTCGGGTTGTCGTTGTAGCCGATCAGCGCCCGCAGGATCGCCCCGAGGCCCCCCTCGTCGGACAGCGTGGCCTTGATGTCGAAGGCGTGCTGCTCGAGGAAGGGGAGGAACCCGGCCTCCTGGAGCTCGTGGACCGAGAAGGCGAACAGGCCGGCGGCCACCACGAGGATCAGGCCCCCGGTGACCCGGAAGAAGGTGCGGATGTTCAGGCGGACGCCTCCCCGGTACAGGAGGTATCCGAGGACCACCGCGGTGCCCAGGCCCAGGAGGGCGCCGGCCACCTGGCCCCACGTCCCTCCGGCGCCACCGGCGGTGGCCTTCACGGTGGAGAACATGAACAGGGCGGTCTCCACTCCCTCCCGGAGGACCACGAAGAAGGCCAGGGAGGCGAGGGCGAACCCCCCGGCGACGAGAGCGGAGTCCACCTTCTCCTGCAGCTCGGAGCGGATCCTGGCGGCCTGGCGGCGCATCCAGAAGATCATCCAGGTCAGGACCACCACGGCGAACAGGCTGACCAGGCCCTCGAAGGCCTCCTCGGCCCGGCCCTCGAACCCGCCGGCCGCGGCGAAGATGATCGCCCCGACGCCCAGGCTGACCGCCACGGCGACCCCGGTGCCCCACCAGACCAGGTGGCTCCGGTCGGTACGCCCCAGCTGGCGCAGGTATGCCAGGAGGATCGAGATCACGAGGGCGGCCTCGATGCCCTCGCGCAGCGTGATCAGGAAGGCGGCTCCCACCGGTCGGTCTCCTCTCCGCGGTATCCCGGACGTGGCCACCGGACGTATCTCTCAGGTATACCTGAGATATTCCGTCAGGTGCACCGAAATCCTATGGGGACAGTAGGAATCGCGTCAAGCCGAGGCGGGGTCCGCCGGCTCGACCCACAGGTTGTCGGCCAGGTTCGCCCCGAGGGCCACCTGGCGGCCGACCACCTCCAGGCTCATGCTCCCGTCCGGGGCCACCTGGTGGACCGCGATCGCCGCTCCCGGCATCAGCCCGCTCTCCTCGAAGAACCGCATCACGTCGAGCTGCAGCTCGAGGTCCTCGGTGAGCCGGCGCAGGACGACCCGGCCCCCCGGCGGGATCGCGTTCAGGGGGACGAGCTTCGAGAGGTCCACGCGCCGGGAAGACCCGGGGACCGGGTTCCCGTGGGGGCAGGTGGCGGGGTCGTCGAGGATCTCCACGATCCGGGCCTCGACGTCGTCCGAGATCGCTCGCTCCCACCCCCCGGCCTCCTCGTGGGCCCGGTGCCAGGGCAGACCGATGATCCGGACCAGGAACTGCTCGGCCAGGCGGTGCCGGCGGACCAGCCCGGCGGCGACCTCCTCGCCCAGCCCTGTGAGCACGAGCCGGCGGTCGTGCGACTCGACCAGCTCGTCGCGGACCAGCCGCTTCACGGCCTCCGAGGCCGAGGCCGCGGACACCCCCAGCCACTCGGCCAGGCGGGCCTGCACGAGCGGGATCGACTCCTCCCGCATCTCGTAGAGGGCCTCCAGGTAGTCGTGGGAGGCCAGCCCGGCCGGCGCTGTCATGGCCGTAGAGTACGATGCGCCCGGTGGGCATGGACGGGGAGACCACCCGCGCTCGGATCTTCCTCCTGGACGGGCACAGCCTGTCCTACCGCGCCTTCTTCGCGCTGCCCCCGGACCTGGCCACCAGCACCGGGCAGGTCACGAACGCCGTCTACGGGTTCACCTCGATGCTGATCAAGCTGCTCGCCGAGGAGAAGCCGGACCTCATCGCCGCGGCGTTCGACGAGGGCAAGCCGACGGTCCGGCTGGAGAAGTACGCCGACTACAAGGCGGGCCGCCGGGAGACCCCCGACGAGTTCCGCCAGCAGCTCCCGCTGATCCAGGAGGTCCTGGAGACCCTCCGGGTCCCGATCCTGGGCGGGGTGGCGGGGCACGAGGCCGACGACGTGATCGCCACGCTGGCCCTCCGGGCCGTCGAGCGGGGGCTCGACGTCGTGATCGTCACCGCGGACCGCGACTTCTTCCAGCTCGTGCGGCCGGGCATCACGGTGATGTTCAAC
>JACQTL010000390.1 GCA_016210805.1 Actinomycetota bacterium
GCACGAGGTCGTAGGCCCTGGCCCTGGCCGTGGCCGGGTCCAGGTCGTCGGAGGCCGGCGAGGTGAACGGGTGGTGCACGCTCACCCACTTCCCCTCCTCCTGGCTCCACTCGAAGAGCGGCGCCTCCGTGATCCACAGGAACGCCCACTCCCCCGCCGGGGCCCACCCGAACCGGGCCGCCATGTCACGGCGGAGGCCGTCCAGGGCCACGGCCACCCGGTCCGGCCGGTCGGCCACCAGGAAGGCGACGTCGCCCTCCCGGGTGCCGAGAGCCTCGCGGACGCCGGCCAGCTCCTGCTCCGAGAGGAACTTCGCCACCGGGGAGCGGACCTCATCCTCCTCGAGCCTCATCCACACGAGCCCCGCCGCGCCCCGCCCCTTCACCTGCTCCTCCAGGGCGTCCATCTGCTTGCGGGACCACTCGCCCTCCCAGGGCACGCGGATCCCCCGGACCTGCCCGCCGGCCTGGAGCGCCGACGCGAAGGCCCTGAACCCCGTGGCGGCGAAGGCCGCCGAGAGGTCCACGATCGGCATCCGGTCCCCGTAGCGCAGGTCGGGCTTGTCGGTGCCGTACCGGCCGATGGCCTCGGCGTAGGTGAGCCGGGGGAACGGAGTGGCCACCTCCACGCCGTGGACCTCCCGGACCAGCTCGGCCATCAGGGGCTCGATCATCCCGAGGACGTCCTCCTCGTCCACGAACGACATCTCCCCGTCGAGCTGGGTGAACTCTGGCTGGCGGTCGGCCCGGAGGGCCTCGTCCCTGAAGCACCGCACGATCTGGTAGTACCGGTCCTGCCCGGCCACCATGAGGATCTGCTTGAACAGCTGGGGCGACTGGGGCAGCGCGTAGAACGCCCCCGGGGCCTGGCGGGCCGGCACCAGGAAGTCGCGGGCCCCCTCCGGGGTGCTCCTGGTGAGCATCGGGGTCTCGACCTCCCGGAAGCCCCGCTCGTCGAAGTACCTCCGGATGATCCGGAAGGCCCGGTGCCGGAGCTCCAGGGCCCTGGTCATCTCCGGCCGGCGGAGGTCCAGGTACCGGTACCTCAGGCGGAGGGTCTCGTCGGGGTCGGCGTGGTCCTCGGCCTGGAAGGGCGGGGTCTCGGCCTCGGACAGCACCTCGACGCCCTCCCCCACGACCTCGATCTGGCCGGTGGCGAGGTTCGGGTTGACCGTCCCGTCGGGGCGGTGGCGGACCCGTCCGGTGACCCGGACGACGTCCTCCCCGCCCAGCCCGGTCGCGGCGGCGTGTGCCTCGGGCGACTGCTCGGGATGGAACACGACCTGCACGAAGCCCGTGCGGTCCCTGAGGTCGAGGAAGGCCACGCCCCCGTGGTCCCGGCGGTGGGCCACCCACCCGCACAGGGCCACCTCGGCCCCCTCGTGCTCGGGGCGGAGCTCCCCGCAGGCGTGGGTCCTCAGGCTCGTCCCGAGATCCATCCCGGCACGTCCTCCATGGGAACCGCCTCCTGGGAGCCGTCGGAGAGCCGCCTGACCGTGGCCCGGCCCTCGGCCATCTCCCGCTCCCCCACGATCACCGCGAACCGGGCCCCGGTCCGGTCGGCCATCCGGAGCTGGGCCTTCAGGGGGCGGTCCCCGGCGCTGGCCTCGGCGGCCACCCCCGCCCGGCGGAGGTCCTCGACCAGGCCCCGGGCCGCCAGGATGGCCCCGTCCCCCACGGCCACCACGAAGGCGTCCACCGATCGCGGCCCGGGGAGCTCGACGCCCTCCTCCTCCATGGCGTAAAGGACCCGGTCCAGGCCCAGCCCGAACCCGACGCCGGGGGTGGGCGCCCCCCCGAGCACCTCGGCCAGGCCGTCGTACCGGCCCCCGCCGCACAGCGTCGACTGGGCGGCGGGCATGGCCTCCGACACGAACTCGAACGCCGTTCGCGTGTAGTAGTCCAGGCCCCGGACCAGGAAGGGGTCGGGCTGGAAGGCGACCCCCGCCGCCCGGAGCCCGGCCTGCACGGCCGCGAGGTGCTCGGCGCACGCCTCGCACAGCCGCTCGGTGATGAGAGGAGCGTCCCGGGCCACCCGGCGGCAGGCCTCGTCCCTGCAGTCCAGCACGCGGAGGGGGTTCTCCCGGAACCGGTCCCCGTGCTCGTCCGACAGCTCGTCCCGGCGGCCCTCGAGGTACGCGACGAGCTCCTCCCGGTAGGCCGGCCGGCAGGCCTCGTCCCCGATCGAGTTCAGGTGGAGGGCGAACCGCCGGAGGCCCCGGTCGCGGAGGTACCGGTCGGCCATGGCCACGACCTCCACGTCTGCCTCGGGGGCCGGCGTCCCGATCACCTCCACACCGAGCTGGCGGAACTCCCGGAGCCGCCCGGCCTGGGGCCTGGAGTGCCGCCAGTTCGCCGAGACGTAGTACGCCTTGAACGGGGTGGGGAGGTCGTGGCGATGGGCCAGGTAGGCGCGCATCACGGGCGCGGTCGGCTCGGGGCGGAGCGTGAGCGAGCGGCCCCCCTTGTCCTCGAACGTGTACATCTCCTTGGTGACGATGTCCGACGTGCCCCCGCTGGTCCTCTCGAACACCTCGGTGTGCTCGAACGACGGGGTCTCCACGTAGCGGAAGCCGTACCTGTGGGCCAGCTCGTGCCCGGCCTCGTAGAGCCCGAGCATCGCCTCCGACCGCGGCGGGAGCAGGTCGATCGTGCCCCGGGGCGGGGCGAGCTCCGTCACCGGAGCTCCACCAGGAACGGGTTGGACCGGCGCTCCCGGCCGACGGTCGTCCCCGGCCCGTGGCCGGGATAGACGGGGAGCTCGTCGCGGAGCTCCAGGAACCGCCGGAGGCTCAGCTCCATGTCCCGGGGGGACGAGTTGGGGAAGTCGGACCGCCCGATCGAGCCGGCGAACACGAGGTCCCCGGAGAAGACGAAGCCGTCGGTCAGGTAGCACACGCTGCCCGGCGTGTGCCCGGGCGTGTGCATCACGCGGATCGTGAACCCCCCGAACCCGAGCTCGTCGCCCTCCACCACGGTCCGGACGTCCTTGACCTCGACGGAGGGCACCGGCATGCCGGATCCCCAGGCCCCCGGGTCGGTGAGCGCGGCCCGGTCGGCCTCGTGGACGTACAGGGGGAGGTCGTCCCCGCAGAACACGGCGGCCGAGCCGATGTGGTCGAAGTGCCCGTGAGTGGCCAGGACGGCCACCGGCCGCTTCCCGGCCAGGCGGAGCGTCTCGTGGACCTCCTCGGGCCCGAAGCCAGGGTCGACCACAACGGCCTCGTCGCTCCCCTCGGCGGCCACCATCCAGCAGTTCGTGGAGAACGCGTTCCGGTCGAAGACGTCGAGGTACATGGGATGGCCAGTCTATCGGCCGCTCAGCTCGCGCCGCCCGTCGGCCCCGCGCCGGGCCCGAGGCCGTCGAGCTGGTCGGCGTGCTGCTCGAGGTGCCCGACCAGGAACTCCTCGACGATCCGCTCGGTGCTCATCACGCCCAGGGTGCGGTGGAGGCCCTGCGCCCCCCACTGGGGCTCCGCGATCCGCAGGAGCCAGTCCCTGAGGTCCAGGATGGCCAGGCGGGTCCGCTCCCACAGGGCCGGGACGGCCCGGTGGCGGTCCCGCTCGATAGCCGCGATCCGTTCGGGGTCCGCCTTGGTCCTGCCGAACGGGAGCGGATCGCGGTCGTGGGCCCGGATCAGATCGCCGGCCTGAGCCATCCAGTAGGGCACGAACTCGGCCAGGTGGGCCCAGACCTGGCCGGCGTCCCAGCGCTCGCCGGTGGGCGGGTCGGGATCGGTCAGCCCGGGCGGCGGGTCCACCTCGGCGTGCCGGGCCAGCCGGGCCTCCACCGCGTCGAGGCGGGCCGCGAAGGCCTCGGCCGGCCCGCACCCGGTCACCCCGTCTCCCTGAGCGGCGTCGCCGGTCGGCCCCGGACCACCCGGTTGGCGATCGTCCCCAAACGCTCGACCGTGAGGGCCACCTCGTCGCCGGGCCGGAGCCACGGGTACGCCTCGGCCCCGTGCACGAGCGAGAGCTCGAGGATGCAGCCCGTACCGCAGGTCCCCGATCCGATCACGTCGCCGGGCTCGACCCGCGTGCCCCGGGAGGCGTAGGCCAGCATCTCGCCGAAGCTCCAGTACACGTCGGACAGGTTGCCCCGCGAGTACTCGACGCCGTTCACGGTCGCCGTCATGGCCAGGTCGTAGGCCCGGCCCTTCCGGTGGGGCTCGAGCTCGTCCGGGGTCACCAGGAAGGGCCCCAGCGTGGTGGCCGAGTCCTTCCCCTTCGCGGGCCCCAGGCTGAGCTTCATCTCCCGGCGCTGGAGGTCCCGGGCGCTCCAGTCGTTCATCACGCAGAACCCTGCCACGTGCGACTCGGCCTCCCCCGGGTCGAGGTCGGCCCCGCCCCGTCCCACGATCGCGGCCACCTCGAGCTCGTAGTCGAGCGCCTTGCTCCCGGGCGGGACGGGCCCCTCGTCGCCCGGGCCCGACACGGCGTACGGGTTCGAGAAGTAGAAGACCGGGAGCTTGTACCAGTCGGGATCCATGTCCAGGCCCCGGCCCCGGCGGGCCGTGCGGGCGTGCTCCTCGAAGGCGTAGAAGTCGCGGACGGTCGGCGGCCTGGGGATGGGGGCCCGGAGGCGGACCGTCCCGAGATCCACGACGTCGACGGGGTCGCGCTCAGCGCGCTCCCCCGCCTCGGCCAGCCGCTCGCCGTCGTCCCCCAGCAGGTCGAGCAGGGCGACGCCGGGCTCCAGGGCATGCAGCCGGTCCCCGACGACCAGACCGACCCGGTCCTGGCCGGTCCGGCCGTCCACGAACGTGGCCCACCTCATCCGGCGCCCCCTCCGGGGAGCTCGGCGGCGTCCAGCGTGAGGGTGACCGGGCCGTCGTTCACCAGCTCCACCTCCATGTGCTCCCCGAAGACTCCCCTCGAGACGCGGGCCCCCAGCCTCTCCAGGGCCGCGGCCAGCTCCTCGACCCTCTCCGCGGCGAGCTCGGGCGGGGCGGCCGCCACCCAGGACGGCCGTCGGCCCTTCCGGATGTCTCCATACAGGGTGAACTGCGGGACCACCAGGACCTCTCCGCCAACGTCGGAGAGGGCCAGGTTCATCTTCCCCTCCCCGTCCTCGAACACCCTGAGGTGGAAGACCTTGTGAGCCAGCAGGTCGGGCTCGTGCCGGGCGTCGCCGGCCCCCACCCCGACCAGGAGGACCAGGCCTCGGCCGATCTCGGCCACCGCGTCCCCCGTGACCCGGACCGCGGCACGCGTCACCCGCTGGAGGACGACGCGCATCGTGGCTAGCGGGGGACGACGCGGTAGGCGTCGTAGACGTTCTCGACCTTCTTGACGGCCGAGAGGATCCCCGACAGGTGGGCGATGTCGGCGAGCTCGAAGGTGAACCGGAGCTTGGTGATCCGGTCCTTGCCCACCGAGGACGAGGCCGACAGGATGTTCACCTGCGTGTCCCCGAGGACGGTGGCCACGTCGCCCAGGAGGCGCTGGCGATCCAGGGCCTCCACCTGGATCGAGACCACGAACGAGGTCGGCTTCCCGGGCCGCCAGCTCACCTCGAGCATCCGGTCGGGCTCCTTGGCCAGGTTGCCGACGTTCGGGCAGTCGGTCCTGTGCACCGACACCCCCTGGCCCCTGGTCACGAAGCCCACGATGTCGTCGCCGGGCACCGGCGTGCAGCACCGGGCCAGGCGGACCCACACGTCGGCCACCCCGGGGACCACGACGCCGGCCTCCGGCTCGCGGGCCAGGCGGACCGGCCGGGACAGGGGGATCTCCGGCTCCTCGCCCTCGTCGGAGGCATCGCCCAGGATGCGGGCCAGGCGGGCCACCACCGACTGCGGCGAGACGTGGCCGCCCCCGATGGCCACGTACAGCGAGTCCAGGTCGGGGTACTTGAGGTCGGCCGCCACCCGGGACAGCCCCTCGTCGGTGGCCAGGCGCTTGAACGGTACGCCCTGCTTGCGGAGCAGCCTCTGGAGGAGGTCCCGCCCGGCGTCCAGGGCGTCCTCCCGGCGCTCCCGGGAGAACCACTGCCGGATCTTCGACCGGGCCCTGGGCGTGTGGACGTTCTTCAGCCAGTCCCGCGACGGCCCGGCGTCCTGGGCCCGGGAGGTGAGGATCTCCACCGTGTCGCCGGTCTGGAGCGCGTAGTCCAGGGGGACCAACTTGCCTCCCACCTTCGCCCCGATGCACCGGTGCCCGACCTCGGTGTGGATGTGGTACGCGAAGTCGATCGGGGTCGCCCCGTCCGGGAGGTTGACCACGTCCCCCTTCGGGGTGAACACGAAGACCTGTCCCTGGTACAGGTCCACCCGGAGGCCCTCCATGAACTCCCGGGGGTCGGACATGTCCTGCTGCCACTCGAGCATCCGGCGGAGCCAGTCCATCTCGGGCGGCTCCTCGACCTGGACCCGCTTCTTCTGCCGCTCCTTGTAGCGCCAGTGAGCGGCGATCCCGTACTCGGCGGCCCGGTGCATGTCGTGGGTCCGGATCTGGATCTCGAGGGGCCGGCCCTCCGGCCCGATCACCGACGTGTGCAGCGACTGGTACATGTTGAACTTGGGCATCGCGATGTAGTCCTTGAACCGGCCGGGGACCGGCTTCCACAGGGAGTGGATCGCCCCGAGGGCCGCGTAGCAGTCGCGTACGGAGTCCACCAGGACCCGGATGCCCACCAGGTCGAAGATCTCGTTGAACTCCTTGCCCCGGAGGACCATCTTCTCGTAGACCGAGTACAGGTGCTTGGGACGACCCTGCACGTCGGTCCGGAGCTTGGAGCCCCGGAGGCGGCTGCGGACCTCGGCCAGCACCCGCTCCAGGTACTCCTGGCGCTCGCCCTCCCGCTTCTCGACGAGGTTCCCGATCTCCTCGAACGGCTTGGGGTGCAAGTAGGCGAAGGCCAGGTCCTCGAGCTCCCACTTGATGCGGTGGACGCCCAGCCGGTCGGCCAGAGGCGCGTAGATCTCCAGGGTCTCCCCGGCCTTCTCCTTCTGCTTGGCCGCCGAGAGGACGTGCAGGGTGCGCATGTTGTGCAGGCGGTCGGCCAGCTTGATCAGGAGGACCCGGATGTCCTTGGCCATGGCCACGATCATCTTGCGGACGTTCTCGGCCTGGGCGTGCTCCCGGGTCCGGAACTCGATCCGGTCCAGCTTGGTGAGCCCGTCGACGATCCTGCCGACCTCCTCGCCGAACTCGCGCTCGATCTGCTCCAGGGAGAGGTCGGTGTCCTCCACCACGTCGTGCAGCAGCGCCGCCACCAGGGTGGTCGTGTCCAGGCGGAGGTCGGCCAGGACCATGGCCACGCCCAGGGGGTGCTCGATGAAGTCCTCCCCCGACTTGCGCTTCTGCCCGGCGTGCGAGGTCTCGGCGAACCGGAAGGCCCGCTCGATCTGGCGGAGGTCGGCCTTGGGGTTGTAGGCCTTGACCGCGCGGAGGAGGGCGTCGATCCCGACGGGCTGGTGCCCGTCCCCGCTCCGCAGGCGCCCCAGGAGACCGCCCCTGCGGTCGACCTTCACCTGTTCCTGGCTCTCCACCGCGAGTCCTCCACCCAAGAGTGTATCGGCCGGTTCCCCGCCGGATACGAGGTCATACGGAAGGCGGATGCCGTGGCGCTCCGCCGGAGCTCGATCGGGTCAGGGGGAGAGCCTGCGGATCCGCTCCCGGTCCTCCCCGGGGCCCTCGTGCAGGGCGGACACCCGGAAGTGCCACACCGACACGGACAGCCTGCGCGCGGCGGGCTCCAGGGCGCCGACCGCCTCCCGCTCCATCCGCTGGAGGTCGGCCCACGGGCCCAGCCAGGCCACCTCCAGGGCCAGGTTGGACCGGCCCTCCTCGGTCTCCCGGTACAGGA
>JACQTL010000391.1 GCA_016210805.1 Actinomycetota bacterium
CGCATGCCCAGGTTCGGCACGAGGTGGGGCATGGGCCGGGTGGCGATCCGGAACGGGCCGGTCCCGAAGCCCGAGCCCGGCTCCACCTCGGTCACCCGGAAGGCCGCCCGGAAGTCGTCGCCCGACTCGGTTCCGGCCAGGCGGGCCAGCCGGTCGAACGCCCCGGGGGGCGCGAACAGCGGGAGCGGGGCGAGCCGCTCCTCGTGGAACTGCCGGGCCACGAACAGCGGGTAGACGTCCACGCAGTGGTCGGGATGCTCGTGGGACAGGACCACCGCGTCGATGCGGTCGTAGCCCACGTGGCGCTGGAGGTTGGCCAGGGCCCCGGTCCCCAGGTCGATCACCAGCGAGAAGCCGTCGTGGCGGAGGAGGTAGCCGCTGCACGCTCCCCCGGCCCGGGGGAAGGCCCCGTCCGTCCCCAGGACGGTCAGCTCCACGAGGCGATCCTCCCCACGGGGACCGCCCTGGCCGGACGCACGTCCGTGAGGGCCGGCCCCAGGAACGGCACGGCCACCCGCTCGAACTGCTCGGGCTCCCCGGTGCACAGGAACTCGTGGGCCGGAGGCTCGAGCTCCTCCTGGAGGAGGCCGTTCGACAGGAGCACCTCGTAGACGTCCTTGGCGGTCTCCTCGGCCGAGGAGACCAGGGTCACTTCGCGGCCCATCACGTGGGCGATCAGCCCCCGGAGGAGCGGGTAGTGGGTGCACCCCAGGATCAGGGTGTCGACCCCGGCCTCCCTGAGAGGCGCGAGGTACCCCTCGGCGATCTCCAGCAGCTCGGGGCTGGCCGTGTCGCCGCGCTCCACGAACTCGACGAAGAGCGGGCAGGGCCGGGACAGCAGCTCGACCCGTGCGGGACCCCCGGCCACCGCCCGCTCGAGGGTCCGCTGGTAGACCCCGCTGTCCACCGTGGCCACCGTCCCGATCAGCCCGATCCTCCGGTTCCTGGTGGCTCCGACCGCGGCCCGGACGCCCGGCTCGATCACCCCCACGACGGGGACCCCGTCGGCCAGCCGCACGATGTCGTCGAAGGCCGCCACGGTGATCGCGTTGCACGCCACCACCAGGGCCTTCACGTCGCGCGAGAGCAGATATGCGGCGATCTCCAGGCCGAACCGCCGGATCTCCTCCAGGGGCCGGGGGCCGTACGGGCACCGGGCCGTATCGCCCACGTAGACGATCGGCTCCCGGGGGAGGTCCTCCAGCACTGCCCGGGCCACGGTGAGCCCGCCGACGCCGGAGTCGAAGATGCCGATCGGCCGGGGGTCACCCACGCCGCGCCGCCTCACTCACCACCACAGGGCCTCCTCGACCCCCTTCTCGGCCCGGTCCAGCTCCGGGGACCAGGCCCCCAGGGAGAGGTACTTCCAACCGCCGTCGGCCAGGAGGCAGACGATATCGCCCTCCTCGAGCTCCTCGGCGATCCGTCGGGCCACGTGCACCACGGCTCCCGAGCTGACCCCCGCGAACACGCCCTCCATCTCGGTGAGGGCCCGGGTGGCCCGGAGGGCGTCCCGCGCGTCCACCAGGAACTTCCGGTCCAGGACGGCCTCGTCGAAGATCGGCGGGATGAAGCCCTCCTCCATCGACCGCAGGCCGTACACGAGCTCGCCCAGCTGGGGCTCGGCGGCGATCACCTTCACGTCGGGGTTGTGCTCGCGGAGCCGCCGGCCCGCTCCCATCAGCGTGCCACCGGTCCCCAGGCCGGCCACGAAGTGGGTGACCTCCGGGAGGTCCCGGACGATCTCCTCGCCGGTCCCCTCGTAGTGGGCCATGGGGTTCGCCGGGTTCCCGTACTGGAAGGGCATGTAGTACCGGTCGTCCTGGGACATGGCCCTGGCCACCTCGATCGACCCGTTGGTGCCCCGGTCGGCCGGGGAGAACACGATCTCCGCCCCGAACAGCTCCAGGAGCTGGATCCGCTCGTCGCTGGCGTTGTCGGGCATCACCACGGTCAGGCGGTAGCCCTTGCGCCGGGCCACCAGGGCCAGGGCGATGCCGGTGTTCCCGGAGGTCGGCTCGAGGATGATCCGGTCCGGGCGGAGCTCGCCGGTCCTCTCGGCCTCCTCGATCATGCTCCGGGCGATCCGGTCCTTGACCGAGCCGGTGGGGTTCTGGCCCTCCAGCTTGGCCCACAGGCGGACCCCCGGCCGGGGGGACATCCGGGGCAGGCCGACGAGGGGCGTGTTCCCGATGGCCTCCAGGACGTCCGCCGCGCGCACGGAACCGATTATCCCAGCCGGCCTCGACACCTCGGCCGCCCGCTCAGCCGGAGCTGTCCTCGAGGGCCAGGTCGCCCAGCCTGTCGTCGTCCAGGTCGGCCTCGGGGGAGACGAGCGGTTCGGCCGTGAAGATCGCGGCGGCCGTGGCCGAACGCTCGTCGCCGTGCTTGTCCAGGGACCAGGCGGCCTGCTCGACCACCAGGGCGGCCTCAGCGGCCCGGGCCATCCCCCAGGCCATCCGGCGGGCCCCGCCCTCCTCGGGCTCCGCGACCAGGGGCCGGAGCTCGCCGAGCGCGGCCAGCACCCGGCGGCCGGGGTCGGCCAGCAGGGGGTGGTCGGACCGGCGGACCCTCTCCTCGAGGTCGCCCAGGAAGGCCTCCCCGGAGCCGTCCTTGCGGAGGGCCCGGAGGACGTCCAGGGCGAGCACCGACGTGGTCCCCTCCCAGATGGCCTGGACGTGGGCGTCCCGGAGGAGCCGGGGCAGGCCGGTGTCCTCCAGGTAGCCGGCCCCGCCGAAGGCCTCCAGCAGCTCGCTGGTGGCCCACACCGACTGGCGGGCCAGGGCCAGCTTGGTGAGCGGGAACGTCAGCCTGGCCAGGGCCGCGTCGCCGCCACCGTTCTCGACGGCGCCGAGGAGCTCGGCGGCCCGGAACCCCAGGACCAGCATGGCCTCGTACGACGCAGCGATCCCGGCCATCCACCTGCGGTGGACCGGGAGGTCCGCGATGGGGCGGCCGAAGGCCTCGCGGCGCCTCGCGAAGTCCCGGGCCAGGTCCAGGCCGTGGGCCACCTCGGCCATCCCCCCGAACGCGGCGTGGACCCTGGTCACGTTGAGCATCGTGGCGATCCGGGCCACCCCCCGCCCCGGCCCGCCGACCATCACCGCCTCGGTGCCGTCCAGGTCGAGCTCCGCGGTGGGGAGCGCCTTGGTTCCCAGCTTGTCCTTCAGCCGGCGAACGGTGAGCCCGTTCCACGTCCCGTCGGGCCGGCGGAGCTCCAGGAGGTAGAGCGACAGCCCCCGGCTGCCCTCCTCGGCCCCCTCCGGCCGGGCCAGGGCCAGGGCGACGTCGGCGGTCGTCGCCGACGTGAACCACTTCGTCCCGTGGAGCGAGAAGCGCCCGGGGTCATCGGGGTGGGGACGGGCGACGGTGGCCGTCCGCCCGACGTCCGAGCCACCCTCCTTCTCGGTCATCCACTGCCCCGAGGTCCACGCGTCCCGCCGGGCCGTGAGCCGGGGGACGTATCGCTCTGCGAGGGCGGGATCCTCGACCAGGAGCACCCTGGCCGCCGCGTCGGTCATGGAGAGCGGGCAGTCGGCCGTGGCCGACACCGGGTCGAACAGATGGAGGAGGGCGAACTGGACGATGCGCCCGGCGGCCCCGTAGGTCCCCTCGTAGGGGATGGCCACCACGCCGGCCTCCTGGCCGATCCGGACCAGCTCGGTCCAGGCGGGATCCACCTCGACCCGGTCCACCCTTCGGCCCCAGGCGTCGTACGGGACGTGGCGGGGAGGGTTGCCCTCGGCCCGGTCCTGGAGCGCGGGGAGCTCCTCGAGCGTCCTCTCGCCCATGGCGTCGAGCTCCCCTGAGGCCTGGTGGAAGGCGTCGGGCTCCAGGAGCCGCTCGAGGACCCGCCGGAACGCGCGGTCGGTCCGGAACCGGTTCGAGGGCCGGGGCGGGTCCTGGAGGAAGGCGTCCATCGGCTCCCACTCTAGCGGCCAGGGCTCCCTGCCGATGACTGCCAAGTGCCCACATCCCCGCCCGGGCGACCGGCTTCGGTGAAGGACGGCGTGAAGCGCCTCCTGTGGCCGGCCTACCGCCGGCTGGCCGGGACGGCGGCGTTCCGGCGGCTCCGGCACCGGCCCGGGAGCCGGGAGGAGCTCCACGCCTACTGGCGCGAGCCCTCCGACCCGTACAACCGGCCCGCCGCCTACCTCGACAAGCACGAGCGAAGCCTACTGGTCGTGGACCTCGTCGCCCGGCACGCGCGGACGGACGACCGGATCCTCGAGATCGGGTGCGGGGTGGGTCGCAACCTGGAGCACCTCAGGATGGCCGGGTTCACCCGGCTGTCCGGGAACGAGATAAGCGAGGAGGCCCTGGGGCTCCTCCCGGAGGCCTACCC